>NZ_NKFL01000008.1 GCF_002223055.1 Burkholderia sp. HI2500
GAGCTGCAGGCCGTCATACGTCAGGAGAGCGGCCGTCTGGCTGCTCAGCGCGGTCAAGCTGCTGGCGAGGTCGGGCGACCGGCCGACGGCACACCGAAGCGGTCGCCCCGCCGGATGTCGTAATTGCCCCCGCGTGGACAACGAGGGGGCGCGGGACTATAGTATCGCTAGGTATTACCCATTGATAACGGAGGGTTGACGTATGGCAACGTCACTCAAGATCGACGACGAACTGAAGGGGCGCGTGCAGCACCTTGCCAGCATGCGCGATCGGTCGCCGCACTGGATCATGTGCGAGGCGATCAAGCAGTACGTCGAGCGCGAGGAAGCGCGCGAAAGCTTCAAGCAGGAAGCCGCGGCATCGTGGGCGCACTACCAGGAAACCGGCCTGCATCTGACCGGTGAAGAGGTTCGCACCTGGCTGAAAACGTGGGGCACGGACGATGAGACGGGGCTGCCTGAGTGCCACACGTAATTATCACGCCCCGCGCCGGTCAGGGATTGGAACGCTGCCGGCGCTTTCTGGCCGACAAGAGCGAGCCGGCTGTTCGGCGCGCAGCTCAGGCGATCGAGCAGCGTTTTCTGTTGCTGGAGACGACGCCGGCCGTTGGCCGCCCTTTTCCTGAAAATCCGATGTGGCGGGAGCTGGCCATCCCGTTCGGCGACTCGGGCTATGTCGCCTTGTATCGGTATGAGCCGGCAGATGATGCCGTCTACGTGCTGGCCTTCCGGCATCAGAGAGAAGCGGGGTATTGAGAGTGACCGACGACGAAGCCAGTGCCCGAATTGCTGTCCTCCATGACGAGGCGGCCGCCATTCTTACCGAGCAAGGGCTATCGCCCCTGCAGGCTTACTGCCTGATCCTAGAGTGGGTCACGGTGCGGCACGAGCCTACGTTGCAGTTGCTTGCCGATGCAGCAGCCTATGACCAGTGGTATCGGGAAGAGGTTAGCAAGGGGCTTGAAGAGGCGGACGATCCGAATACCAAATGGGTATCCAACGAAGAAGCAGAAGCCAGCTTTGCCAAGAAGCGAGCCGAGCTACAGGCACGGATCAAGAACGGCAATGAGTGACGATCACACCCGCTGTGGCACGCCGCTGGTCTATGCCGGCCAGCTCGAGCTGCAGCCCGATATTCTCGCCGAACTCGGCGAGCAGCAGCCGGACCAGGAGGCCCCACCGCCTACCTGATTCGGATCAGGCGCCCCGCCCGCGTGTTGCAGCACACGGGCGGGACTTCCACACCACCACCTGGCTAGAGGTGATGACATGGCAATTGAACATCCTATCAGCCCGGATGTAATCCGGTTCGAAATCGCACGCCTTCAGTCGGCGAACGTCCTCATGCGTGCGGCCAACAAAGCGCTGGCGAAGGGCGACGACGCGGCCCTGGTCGGCATGGGTTTTTCGCTCGAGCATATCGACGAGCTGCGGAGGACCGGTGGCTTTAGGTCGACGTCGATCGGCAGCAACACGCGGTTGATTACCTACCTGAGATCGATGGGAGGGCCCGATGCACGCTGAGCCTACCCGGCCGCTGTCGATCGCTGCCGCCGTGCTGACGCCGGCCACGCTGGCCAGTGTTTGCCGTTCGCCATCGTTTCATCGCCGCGGCTGGCAGATCCTCGATCGCTGGGCGTCCGAGAGCCCGGCGCAGCTCCGGGCCCTCGAGGCCGAGGGCGAAGTGATTCTGTTGGGCCGGCTGCTCGAGCAGCAGCAGCTCGAGCACCAGGCGCTGCGATCGGCGGCAGCGCTCGAGTTGCGCCGGCGAGGTGTGGCCGAGCATGAAATCCTCGCGTTGCACGAGATCTGCACCACGCTCGCATAGAAAAACCGGGCCATCAGGCCCGGTCTTGTTTTGCTAGAAGCCCAACGCCATTCGCAACCGCGATGCCGTGTCATCGACACTTCGACGTGGTACAAGGACCCGTGTCGATGGCAACGCATGATCGTTGAACCATAGCACGAGGTACGTGCTTCCCCGTTCGGCATCTTCGAACTCCCACCGCGACACCTTGTCGATAGGCATTTCCTTGGCGATGCGCTTCTTTTTGTCAACGACTACCACACTCCCCGTCTCCGTCGAGATTCCGACGTACTGACCTTCGGTCGGGGCGCTGGCCTCGACGGCTGGATGAAAACCGGGTGGAGCGACGCGTTGTACCTGTCGCTGCAGTTTCGCGGTCAGATGGCTTGCGAACATCCGGATCCAGACAATGGCGACGACCAGGCCGGCAGCGGACGTTACGATCCACGGCATGCCGTCGCGCACGCCTACGCCCGCGAACAGTCCAAATCCACTGAAGACGAGGCCGGCGATCGACGCGAGGGCCAGCACGACCGGAACCAACACGATTGATAAATTAAGCATGACTTATTTCCTCACGAGTGCATTCCATCGGTTTGACCTGGGCGGCTGCCGCCTTTATCCGGGCCACGCTTGGGGGTAGCCGGCATGATTCGCTCAAGTTTGCCTGCAAACACCGCGAGCGCTCCGCGAACTTCGCCAGTCGTTTCGCGGCCGAGCGTCGCCGATGCCAAACCACCCACCCAGTTGAGCACTTGGTCGGGCACAACGAAGATCAGGCTAAAGCTCGTTTGAATCAGGTTCGCGCAGAGCATGTAATAAATCACGAGGTAGCCGATGACGCTCACGATGCCTGTGAGTGAATCGAATTGTGCATTGGCGACAGCTACCCCGAAGAACAAGTTGAGCACCGTTCCGCCTTCTTGGAGGACGGCTCCGCCAAAGAAAAACCCAATCACCATCAGGATTGGGCGCACCGCTACGTTCAGCAGGAAGATGTATCCATGTGCGGTGCGTTGACCCATGCCATCGCCCTCACCGCCAAGGTGCGTCATTGCCCACAGAGGGGCGGCGACGACGGCTTCGCCTACAATGATGACCCAATTTATGACCGCCCCGAACCAGGTGATGAACGGGATCATGGGCAGGTACAGAGACAAGCCCGCACCGATGAACAGGAGGGGGATGAGCAGCGTGAACAACATCGGCTCCGTTGCATGCAGTGCCGCTCCGGCGGCTGCACCGAGGCCGGACGCAATGTTCGCGACTTTCCCCCAGATGCTGGCATCTGCGCCGGCGACGACGGCGTTCAAGCCGACCCAGACACCGAAGGCGCTTTCGACACCTCCCAGGGTGTAGTCCCCGAGATTTTTCATCTTGATGAGCGGGTTCACGGTGCCACGCTCCCCGTCTCCGCTGCTGGTCATCGCGGCAATGATCTTCTGCCCAAAGCCCGAGAAGATCTGGCTGAGGGCTTTACCCCCATCCTTTTCGCTGGCATTTCCTGCGTTGCCCAACGGTTGCGTCGTCGTCGAGCCAGCTTCTTGAAGCTGGAATGCGTTGTCGACTTGGGAGCGCAGCGGGGAAACGCCATCGTTTCCACCTACCTGCTCTTTGTACACATGTGCGACGGCCGACACTGCATCAGTGAGTTTGCTGTTGGCCTGAGCAAACGTCTGATACCACGCGCCGAGCGACCACCAACCCGCGTCCTTGATCGAACTACTGAGCTGGCCAGCCAGGCTGCTGATGTTGCCCGTGGTCGTCGCTGCCTGACTTTGTATCGTGGCCTCGTATTGTTGCGCGGCCGACTGGATTGCTACCTCGGCATCCGGGATAACGGCGCCGGCGTTCGATTGCTGATCAATAACGGCATTGACGAATGCCTGCGCCGCCGGCGACAGCGTGTTTTCCATGGCCTTGAGGGCCTGCAGGTGAGCTTGGAACAGCGCCGTCGTATCAATGGTGCCGCTGAACCAGTTGGTCGATTGGTCTTGTGGGGTGAGCTTCGACGCGTCAATATCCGCTCCGCCACAATATTTCGTGCCGATCGGGTTGCGGAGGACGAGGCCTTGCGAGCCGGACGTGATCTGCACGTATTCCTTTGGGTCAGGCGACAGGCCTCCATTTGCCTCGACCATGGACAGGCCCGCGTTGTACGCGTGCATACACAGGTTCGCCTGATACAGGTCTCGTGCGAGCTGTATCGTGCTAGGCATTGCCGGTTGCAGCACCATCCCCTTCCCGTCCGCGAAGGCCTGGATTGCCGAGTCGGTTCCCATGTTGGCGAGCCCAACGCCCATGACTGACGCTGCCCACAGCATCAGAAGCTGCGAGAGTGCCCAGCCGTTGGCAGTCGGTACTAGCGAGGCGAGGCCCCACACAAGCCGAACTGGCCCCCACATGGTCCCCTTGTCAGGCCCGTACACCGCGCCCGAATGCGCCGCTTGCGATAAGCGCTTGAACCATACATAACAGGCGAAGAAGGCGCCCACGACGAGCAGCCCGCCGTTTGCTACCTGGAAGATGCTGGAGAGGATCGTATCGCCGCCTCCGGCACCGCCCGTCGCGAGCGGGTTATTCACGACGTTACCAAAGATTCCGACCAGGACTTTGCGGCTGATGTCGCCCGATCGGCTTGCGGCCTGGCTGATTGCACCGAGGGTCGTGCCGTCGGCAAATGCGGGCAACGCGACGAGGCTAGTTAGGATCGCCGTAAGGAGGCGTGCTGCTCTGCGTTTCATACCCGCTCCCCTTTCTGTTGCTTTCCGAACTCCGGATCGAGAACGCTGGCAAACCAACCAGGCTCTTTCGTGAAGTCATTCAGGCCACCGTGCTCAGCTCGCGATAGCCGTCGGCTTCGAAGCTGCCACAGGCGAAATTGCGCGGTCAGGCTGGCCATGAACATCACAGGCAGACCAGCCACAAGCGTGAAGATGCCCAGCAGGTTGCCTCGTGAGATGGCATAGACGCCCATCAGAAGGAAAACCGAGCCGACAGCGATGGCGAGTCGTTTCTGGAAAAGAAATCGCCGCTGCAGGTCGGCAATGCTTGGTGCGCCGACGGCTCGACGGCGCATCATCTCCTCGAACCCCTGCTCAGCGGCGCCGCCCTCGCCCTTCTGTTCGGCGCGAGCTTTTTGTTCTCTGGCTCGCGCGATCAGATCTTTGATGTAGACGATGTTTTCGGCGTGCTGCTGTTTCACTGCCTTAAGAGACTGTACGTTCTTTCGGAATGCATAGGTCGGCAGGAAAAGGCGCTTCGCGATCTCAATCCCGGCCGATTTTGCGGTTTGCTTCACGTCCATTATTTGCCCTCCCGGTTGTTGGAAGTTTGTTTGCTGAGCCATGCACTGAGAGGGTCCTCAAAATCGAACACATCGCGCCATCTACACGGCGTGCCTCTAATCGCGGCAAGGCGCTCATGCGCGTGTAGCGCGATGATCAGGCACACGACTGCACATGCCGGCCAGATCCAATTGAACGGGTGAAAGAGAGCTGCGGACATCAGGCACGCAGCAAATCCGAGCATCCAGCGGCGCTTCGTCCACAGCAGAGCGGCCGCCGACAGGTTTTCAAAATCAGTCTGCATTTTTGTATTCCAGATCTAATACGAAACGGGCTCATTGCCTGTCTGATTTTAGGCTCTGTGTTGTGGTATTAACAAGTAATACTTCTACGCAAGTAACTGATTAAAAATATGTATTTTGTATAATTCGAATCTACGGAATAAATGTGAAAAGAAGTCTTTGTTTTTATTCGGAATTGCGACGCCGTGTCGATGCGCTGCGGTTTTATGTTGAATGCGTCTACGGAAAGTCCAGCGCTGCCGAAGGCTGTTGTTTTTTTGTTGCGACGTAAGGTCGGTTAGTCGTGACGCCACGCTATAGCTTTCCAACGAGCGAGGCTCACATGACCCAGCAACGTCCCTTCCACTGTACGATCGCAGCCATCCCCGTGACGCTCTATCGGCAAACCTTCATCGTCTCAGGCATCGGCAGTTCGGCCGCTGCCGTGCAGCGCGATCACGATTGCTCACGCGCTGAAATTTGCCCGCACCGCTACACCGAGGCATGCCGTGTCTATCAGCTCAACCGATGAGCCGAGAGGGATCATTCATGAACTAAGCGGGTGTGCTGGATGATCCCAATTGGGATCAAACGTGTTGTCCGTCAAACGGTGGTCTGCCGGCCGCGCATCAATCTGTCCGCAAATGCCGCTTGTAAACGGGTAGGCGGACAAGGCATTATTGCGGACAGAAAGCGGACAAACCGTCCGCTGTTACTCGGAGCCTTGATGATGCGTGATCCAGCGGACCACTACACCCGCGACCTAGCTGGCCATGTGATCGGCTACGCCCGCGTATCGACGTCTGACCAAGACGCGGCCATGCAGCGCGAGGCGCTGATCGCCGCCGGTGCGGTGAAGGTGTTTGAGGACGTGGCGAGCGGCGCGAAGGCCGATAGGCCGGGCCTGACGGCCGCCCTCGCCTATCTGCGTGAGGGTGACACCTTGGCCGTGTGGAAGCTCGACCGACTCGGCCGATCCCTGCCGCACCTGGTGCAGACCGTGGCCGAGCTGGAACAGCGCGGCGTCGGCTTCCGCTCGTTGACCGAGAGCATCAACACCACCACGCCGGGCGGGCGCCTTGTGTTCCATCTGTTTGCGGCCTTGGCCGACTTCGAGCGCGATTTGATTCGCGAGCGCACGCGCGCAGGCCTCGCCGTGGCGAAGGCCCGAGGTAGCGCCGCTGGCCGGCGGCCGGTTGTGACGGCAGACAAGCTGGCCCGCGCTCGCGCGCTGATTGACGCCAAGGGCCTGACAGTGCGTGAAGCGGCCGCTCGTGTGAAGGTCGGGAAGACGGCGCTATACAAGGCGTTGGCGGTGCCGGAGATACAAGGCTGAGTTGGTCGCCGGCGCCGCTATTTAGAACCGTTCGGTCGGCACGTTAGCCGATCTCGCGCGTGATCAAACCTCTCACAAGTTCGGCAACGGAGATCCCGGTTTCTGCTGCACGGACTTTCAGACGGCGGTGTAGTTCAGGGTCAAGATCGATGTTGAGGCGTATCGGCTTGGCTGGCCGATTCCCTGTCTGAGATTGAACGAGCGCGGCCCCTGCGGCAAATTCGGCGGCCGTCATCGGCTTGTTTGGCGCGTGGGCACTGCTCTTCGGGGCGATCTTAAATTTACTCATTCACTCAACTCCATTGAGTTAATCATTTGCTCAATCAAGCGGACGGCTCGAGCTCGAAAAATTCCTGGGCGAGCAGCTGAATCTCTGCGCGGGCCTGCGAGTTGTCGAGTTCGACGACACCGCGGCCACCGAGTAGTGCATCGCGATATACCTTCCGGTCACGAATCACGGTATCAGCCAGCTCGAGCTGATCGAATTCGGTCAACAATTCGCGAGCATCTTCGACCTCTCGGATGACGGGATTGGACGGCGCCATAGATAGGACGGCTGCTGCTTTGAGTTCTGGGTTAAGCCCACGGGCTAGGCCGATAAGCTCGTTCACCTTCGGCAACGTCTCGAGGTCTGCTTGGCTTGCGCGGATCGGAGTGAGGAACAGATTTGCGACGGCTAGCGCCGTACGCAGTTCGCGGGAGTCTCGGCCGCCGGCGTCGACGACGATCACCTGGTAGCGACGTGCGAGATCGCGCAACGTTGAAGCAACGTCACCGGTGCGTTGTACGCATGGAACAGAGGGGTGTATCCCGGCCTCGTCGCGCCGCTCGATAAAACGCGCGCAGGTGGCCTGCCCGTCCGTATCCACCAGCACCACATCGACCTCGTGATGCGCTAGGTGGACGACCAAGTTACTCGCAAGCGTTGATTTGCCGACACCGCCTTTTTCCCCGCCGACCAGGACTATCATTGCACCCTCCTTTGAGTTGAGTGTATGAGTTGATTTTATGAGTTGAGTAATTGAGTGTCAATGAGGGCGAGCGTTGACTTCACGGCTTGCGAAAATAGGGATACCTTCAACTAAAGGGGGAAACGGTGGCCACCTACAACCTTGCACTTCAGCCGCGCGGTGCCTCGGATGCTCCGCCCGTGACGCTTGAGCTTGGAGTGTCATCGGCGCTTGAGATCGTCGCACGCGGCCTAGCCGACCTAAAACTCGACCTGGACCGTTTCAGTCTTGACGAAGAAACTGGCCAGCCGTTTATCAATGACTGGTTCGATAGCAGGACAGGCACCTGTGCATTTACTGGTCACGAGTTCTTGCAGCGCATCGTGCCGTTCCTTGATCACAGCGAGGCGATGGGCGCGCCATTTCGTGCCTACGTTGATCCGGCGCTCGTGTTGGGTGCCAGCATCGGCGGGTATCCGGAGTCGATCCGCGGCGAGGAGATTGCGAAGCGCCGCGCGCGTTACGCGCGCGAGTTCGACGTCATCTATCTGCAGCGCGCGGAATACTATTGGATCGAGCCGCTTGGGATCATTTGGGCATTCGAAGGCAAGCACAGGGTTGCCTTTATGCGAGCGCACGGCGAGCCAGCGATTGCGGCATGGGTGACGCGGCGCAACTATCTTGCCCCTGACCGCATAGTGCTGGTTGAGCCTACGGAAGATCGGCTGACATGGTTCGCAATTCTCGACGGGCGCTACCTGCAGCTCGTTCAGCGTCCCGCGCTCACACAGCGGTTGCTGTCCGCGTACGGCGTGAAAACCGTACGATGGCGGGACCTGGCCGACGCTCCGTCGGAACATTATGTGCGGCATGCGATCGTCGACTGGCAGCAGCTCGACTGGCAACAGCGACGCCGAAAATACCCAGACGCAGATGGCATGCTCGACCTGAACGTGCTGCGCGCTGAGGAGCGACGTGCGCGCGAACTCGTACCTCACACGCTCACCGACTTTGAGAACGCCGGCTGGAAGATTCAGCATGGTCGGCAGCTCGCGTACGCGTTGCTCGCTATCGTTGCCGGGCTGATCTTGGAACTGGTGTTCCATGCCGGTGTGATGCGAGCTCTCGGTTTCGGACTGATCGGATTTGGCGTTGGCTTGAGCCTTGTGGCGTCGACACTGCGCCTGGTTGGGCCGCGCGGCCGCGGGGATGTGGGTTGATGTCACGCGGCTAACATTCATGATCGGACTAGATGTGCTGGCTAGCGTGGATATCCCGGGCACAAACCAATCCGCAATCACTCAACTCATTTGAGTTGAGTGATTGCGTACATACGTATGTACAGTAATTCTGACATTTCTCGGGGTAGCCTGACGCGAACGGCGGGCGTCAGAATAGACGGCCCTGCGGGTCTGGTTTGAACTTGAATCGGAATCCCGTAACCTTTCGGCCGGCCGGTGTGATGGGCTCCCATTCGATTGCAAGAGCATTCTTCTCCTGCAGCTCTTTTACCGCCGGCTCGATGACGCGGCGGCGTAGCTGTCCAGAGTCCTTCACGCAGCTATCTGGTGCCCCCATAGCTTGACAAAACTCGTCGTAAGGAATGGCGACGAAGCCGGTATCGCGGTACTGCGCAATGATTTCAAGCAGGCGCCACGAATAGATCGACCGTAGATCGGCCGCATGCCGTAGCTTGTACTTCGTGAACTCGCTTTCGATGCCGAGCAGGTAGGGGGCAATGCTGGGTGAAAACTTCAGATCCACCCAGCCGGCGGTTGTCGTATCCGCTTTTTCGTAGATCCACCGCACCGACCGGCGCTTCGTCTCTTTCTTGCCCCGCGAGATGACTTCCTCATCCCACTCCACGCGGCATTCAAAGAGGTCTTCTGCGGCTTTCTTGAGCTCGCTATAGGCGTGCCTAGCCTCAATGTGTGGATACGCTTCGATGAATTCCTTTGCCGTCACGCGGATGGTCCAACCAGGAGCAGCGCCGGTCACTGGATCGAGACGCATTGCCCGATCTTTCAGCATTTTTGTTTTCGGGTTGCACTTGGCGATCGCAAGTGCGAGCAGTCGCTTTTCGGACAGCTTCATGCGCTGGATACGGCGCACTAGCTCGTTTTTGATCGTCACGCTTCGCTCGCGCGTGTCGGGGTCGGGCAGCTTGGCAAGGTCGGCCATTCTGACATTTTCCGGGTTACTCTGACATCAATCAGTCTATGTCAGAATTCCATGAGGCGGCAAGCGGAGATTGCTCAAAAAATGAGCACATACCCGAAAAACGCCCGACTACCCCGAAATTTGTCAGATACGCCCCGAAAAACGCCCGACTACCCCGAAAAACGCCCGACTACCCCGAAATTTGTCAGAGTAACACCTCGCAAACCCTTTCCCCTATTGGCTTTGCGCGATCCTACAAAGGGGTTTACAAACAGGGTTTACAAACAAGGACAAATATTTCTACAAAGGCCCGAAGCAAGCGCCTGTTGATAACTGTTTCCCTCCGCGCTTCAACCCCACCCCGACCGCTCCGCGGCCACCCCGTGATGGACAATAAGTGCGCGCCTAAGGCGCGTGAACAACCCCCACAACAAACCCTTATCCAGATCAACGAAGCCGCGCCTGCTGGCGCGGCGGGGACCACACACGTTCATGCCCATAATTTTTCTGCGGACACCAACAGCCCTCTATTCAAAAACCAAACCTTTCCTCTTCACCTGTCATCGAAGCTCGTGGTCTAAGGCGCTCGGCACGGCCTACGGCCGCACCGATCCCCTAAGACCGGGATAAATCGCGCTCAGGCCGTCCTAACGGCCGTCCCGACCGCTCAACCCGGCCCTTGTGAGGGCCCCGGCTGACAAGCTCACTGTACGCAAAGGCCCAAATTGTCTACAGGAAGGGGGCGGGCTGCCATCGACTACGGAAGCGACATCGAGACACAGCCGGATGCCCCATCTCCGGAGAAAGCGGTAGCAGCTAAAAACACCATCCTTCGCCGCTACGCGGCCTTGACCGAGGCGCTTTGCCTCCGCCCCCCAACGTTCGCCACGTGGCAGGGGTGCGGGCAACAGACCTGTGGTCCCTCACTCATCCCTGCGCAGATCATGGGAGGTTCCGTGAGCGTCAAGGGCCGGCGCTGCGGGCCTCCCTCCGGCCCTTGGCCCTTCTCCACCTTAAAAACCCGCAAAGAACGTGTGAGGCGGCCGGAAAACAGCTTCCAGTGGGTAAACACGGAGTGATGAGCGGCAGTCACCGACGGCCCGGGCATTTTTCCTTGCTGTTTTTCATATCATATCGTATCATATCAATTATATCGTTTCATATCATATCGGGAGGCAGCATGGGTCGCGAAGCGAATATCACCGCCGAGCAGGTCGACGCGATTGCGGACACGATGAAGGCGGAAGGTGTCAAACCGACGTTGCGCGGCGTGCGTGAACGCTTAGGGACGGGCAGTTTGGGAACCGTCGCCAAGCTCTTGCAGCGCTGGAAAGCCGGGCAGGAGCGCCAACCGAATGCTGCGCTTGCTGTTCCCCCGGCGTTACAGCGCGCGATCGTTGACTGGATGGACCAGGAGCTCAGCGCAGCACGCGCGACGCTTGAGGCCGAGCTCGCCGACCAGCAGCAGGCCGCAGCCGACCTTGCGGGCGAGAATGAGCGTCAAGGTGAGCTGATCGCCGATCGCGACGCCGAGCTCGAAGCGCTGTCGATCGACAAAGCAGCAGCCGAGGGCAAGGCGACCCAGCTTGCTGACGACCTCGACTCCGCGCGGGAGGAAGCGGCGCGCGAGCGCCAAGCCGCCGAGCAGGCCCGCACGGAGTTAGCGAAGGCACTACTGCGCCTCGAGGCGATGCCGCGGCTTGAAGCTGATCTTGCGGCCGTGCGTGCTGATCTCGACAGGGAGCGTCAGGCACGTGTAGCGGCCGAACAATCCGCCGCAGTGCTTGCCGCCCAGAAGGATGATTTGACCGCGCGCTTGGCCGACGCTGGTTCGCGGCGCGAGCGTGCCGAAGAGGTACTGTCGGTGCAGCAGCAACGCACTGACAAGCTTGCGGCCGAGCTCGCCGACACGCGTGCATCGCTGCAAGCGACAGAAGCCCGCGCGAAGGCGTTTGAGCGTGAGGCGGCCACTGCTACGGCCGACGCCGAACGCGCGCGCGCGGATGCGAAAGCGGCCGGCGAGCAGGCCGCTTCGCTGCGAGGCCAACTCGACGCCGCGAGATCCGCGACGCCGGCGCCGGCACAACGTCGCGCCAACACCAAGCGTGCGGGATCGTGAGCAAACGGGGATTGGGTAATTACTCAACTCAAATGAGTTGAGTAATTACGTCCTGTACCGCCGCTTGAAAATCACGCGGTTGCGGGTCGCCAATGCGATCAGGAAGCAGAGTCCGCCACCCGTCACCACCCAGATACCGATTGCCACAAAATTGGGTAGGTGCGGGAAAGTGGTGCCGGCCTTGTGCATCAGATAGAAGCCGATGGCTACTGCAATCAAGTAGAGCGCTGGGTGCGCGCCGTAATGCAGTTCAGCCTGGCAGCCGCGACATACGCGAGCGCCATTCGAGACACGGTTGTGGCAGTGTGGGCAAATCAGTTCGCTCATGATGTCCTGTTTGTTGGCTTGATTTACGTCCCCGCCGGCGGGAGTTTCGGTGTCTTGTGCAGCTCGACCCAGTAGCCGTTTGTCTTATCGTCGGGAACATCGAACCGACGTAGCCATGCTTCTGTCGCAACGCGCGTATTGAGCAACGGCGCAGTGCTGTTGATCGTGCCGCCTTGCAGAATGTCGGATGTTTCCGCCACGATCGGGCGCAGCGCATGATTCAGCAGTACATACGCGGCCGGCGGATCGGGGGGGATCCCTTTCCCGATCGGGACGCCTGCGACCGGTTCTAGGCCCGCCTGAATGATGAGGCCGCCATCTCCAAACGGCGTTATGCGGAACCAGTCCGGCGGGAGCATCAGTTTGTCCGCACCGCCGACGCTGCGAACCAGATCGGCATCGAGTGCCGTCAACCAATCGACGGTCTTGATCTTGCCGGTCAGATCACGAATGGACGTACTGTTGGGTTGCCCGACATCGATGCCGGGTCCGTACCGTCGGCACCAGAAATACTCGCTCGCTTCATTTGCTTCGGTGTTGAGCGGGGGGAGATTCACGCCGTACCCGCCGTGCCCCCAAATGGTTGGAACCGCTGCAGCGAATTCAGCAAACATCGCCTCAAACGCCCCGGGGCAAATCTCCAGGAAACGTCGCGGTACTGTGAACACCATCACATCAACGCCACGGGTACCCATCGCGGCTTGCCAGTCCTCGAGGCAGAACACAGAAAACTCGTAAAAGCCAGTCGCGAGCTTGTGGTCTGCACTCGTCGTCGCGGACACGAGGGCTTGATTGCTCGGCAAATCCATTGCCAGCCGGGAAAATCCGCGAGCCTTATCGAAGGCCACCGGACTCTTGCCTTCCTCGTAGAACCAGCGCATCGGGCCGACCTTCGGAGGTTCCAGCCCTGCAGCTTTGAACGACGCCACTTCGTAATCCTTGATCGTCGCCAGATAACGCTCGTAACAATGCACAAGCGCTTGCCGCACGGATTTCGTGTATCCGCCTTTGAAGTACAGTGCGCCGCGCACGACTAGCGCTGCGCCTACGATCGCCTTTTGATACGCAGGCTCGTATAGGCCAAATGGGAGGGTGTCTTGCCGTCGCGGATCTTTGGCCCACGCTACCAGTTCATCATGCGTCATGATCTTTAAGGTGGTAAGGCAACGCCTGCGGGCTGCGCGCCTGGGGGCTGCGGGGGAAGCGGCAGCCCGAATGGTCCCATGCTGCTATGGCTTCCCACATCGGTTCCAAACACGTCATCAGTTGCGGAATGGCTTTGCGTTGATCGGGCCGATTGCGTTTCCGACTGTTTGTCGGAACACCCACAGTCGGCTCGATTCAGCGGAGCATACTTGCTTCTGCTGCCGGCGATGCGAATGTACGAGGTACTTTGTCCCTGCCCGAAACCGTCATCGAATTTCATCTCGACGACTTTCTTGATGTTCGATTGTACGGGCGGCTGAGAGGGGTCGTTCACGATGACAACGTCAGGCCGGCGAACGCCAGGGCCGCCTGCAGCCTTGTCCCTGCGATAGCCGCCCATTCTTCCCGGCCATTTATCGCGAATCCAGTCCAGCAGCGAATCATGCGGTTGTAGCGGATCGTCGTCCGACATGATCGGGGCAGGAGGTTCCTTGGTCATGTCGTACGAGACTTCCGGCAGATATTCCGTCGGGTTGCCGGTCATGATGCGCGAAGTCTCGTTTGCAAGATCCAACCGCTGCGCGACGCATGCCTGTCTAAGTATGCGCCCACCGCCCCGAGTCGCTACGCCGATATCGCTGCATTTGCATAAGGCGTTGCAAAGCACCTTTTTGTCGTCGGGAGAAAGGCCATCTGTTGCCCCCACAACGGTCGTTTGCCCTTGGCCGCTTCCCGATCCCCCGACTGCCGAGCCGCCCGAATACCCGCCGCTCATGCTTCGCTCGCGCCCGCGTTCTTGGCCCTGCCTGGTTGATTGAACGTGAGCGATGCTGCCTGATGAGTGTTCAACCAGTCGGTGTGGCCGTTCGTGTCCGTCATGCCCTGGATGGTCTGGCCGTCCGCAGAGGTAACCGTGTATGGGTGATTCGAGATCGGCTGGCGCGTGTTGTCGTCGACGAGCTGGAAACGCCCGCGATATGTCCCGTCGCCCTGCGCGACAGTCTGCGCCAGCACACCTTTGCCGGCACCGACCGGGTTGCCCGTGCCCGAGGTTGGAGACGCCGTGGCCGTGCTTTGCGTTGCGATGAGCGTCGCGCCACATGCCGTTATGTCACCGTCGGACGCAACCGGCCGGCCGTTGAATGTCATGTGGAGATCGGTTTTTACGTTCACGATCGGGAAGATCCCGCCGCAGCGCGGGCACGAAACCATGTCGCCAAGCAGCGCCAATGCCTTGCCGTCGACAGCGTTGGTCGGATCACACGCAAGCACGCGTCCGCCGTGCGAGGTGGTGTCGCCCTCGCGGATAAATGCAAAACCCATAAGCAAGTCCCCTGTCAGGTCTCTCTGGCTGCCAACTTACTTTCCGAAGTCGCTCGCGTCGATCCAGCCGTCGCTCGCGAGCACGAGCATCGTGCGTCCCTTTTGGTGGTCGGCGAGCTGAGAGGCGAGTCCGGTATAGACCTGCCGCACCTCGTCAGACTTGGCCCAGGCCGGCACGTCCACGGTGCTGAACGTGTATGACACCTCTGACATGGTGGAACCCAACGCATTCGAGGGCTGCGTGAACCGTACGACTTCATCCACCTTGTAGTGGCCGGCGCACAAATCCGTGCCTTTGCCGTCCGGGTTGGCCAACGCCTTTTTCCCTTCGTCCGTCAGGTTGTAGATCTTCGCCGGCACGTCTTTCGGACCGGTGCCGAACAACGGCGTTTCTTTCGTCGTGCCGTCCCGGGCGCTCAGCAGACCGGCTTTCACCAGCACCTCATAGGGGCGCGTGGCGTCGGCATTCTGCTTGGCGGTCTGCTCCGGTTTTGTAAAGTTGTTCGGCGTCTGCAACGTCACAGTGATCGGATAGGCGTTGCCGCCCATAAAGCCGCCCGGGCGAACGGTCACGCAGGTCTTCGCAAAATGCGCGTTGATCGCCTTTTCGAAATTGTTGTTGTTCGCGTCTTTCGAAGAACTGCAGGCGGTTAGAAGAACGGCCAGTGCAAGCGAGGAGAGAGTAGATTTTTTCATGGAATCGTTTTTCAAATCATCAGCGGAATGGGGCCCGCCGCAAATCTACCGCATCGTTGCCTGCACAGGCAACGCTATGCCTTCCGTTAATCGGTTTAAATACCGCCAGTTTTTAATGCTCAGTGCATCGCCAATTCATGTCGCACTGCGACCGTATATTGATCGATGATCGCCTTCATCGCGGATCGATCTTGCCGGTGCCATCTGAGTAACCGGCGATCGTCGTTGCACTGTCTCAGAATCTTCTGCAGCTCGTCGATGGATGCTGCATTTGGCTCGCGCATCGCGCGTCTTTCCAAGATGCGACGCCACGTGATGCTGTACATCGTATCGATCAGGTCTTCGGCGAGCTGCAGATCGCTTAACTGATCGTCCGTCAAAGCGCCGGCCGGAACGCTCCCAACCCGATCCATCATGTTCATCGGCGTGTTTCCAAAAGGTACTTTCGAAGCGTCGGCGTGGCTTCATCGAGGCGTTCGCCTCGTAGCACCTCGTCGATCCGTTCCATCGTCATCCCGCGCGCCTTCAGGGTTTCCAGTTCGGTGCGCAGAATCGCCACACTTTCCCGCTTTTTTCTGTCCGCTGCTCTGCGTTTTTCGCTGACCTTGTTGGCGTCGATTTCCTCACGCGTGAGCGGCGGAAATTCGGCATCGAGCTCGGCAAGCATCGCTTTCACTTGGCCGACTGTGAACCGCTTTTCGTTCGTCATTGCTGTTGGCCTTTTGGATGCCGGCAAAGTGTCGGCGAAGTACGAGTGCAAACGTCGGCGAAATACGATTCCGTCTGACGTTTCAAGTTCCCTGAATGCTATCGCTTAAAAAGGCGACGTGCTATACCATCTGCACTGCGGTTGAGTGTAACAGGATGGCCTTTGTCTTACACATGGAACTTCGTTCCAGTGCAGACAAAGGACGTCAGCCCGTTCGGCGCTTCGCTTCTCACAGGCCGACTCATCCTGCCAGGGCGTAGCCCTGGACCCGTTGACCGGCGCGCAGCGCCTATTGGGAGGATCGGCTATGCCGTTCGAAGTGCAGGGTGCGAAGGCACTCACCAAGAGCGTTACGTTGCGATTGACGCAAGACGAAAAGACCCGCTTGCAAGATGACGCCGAGCTTGCTGGTTTGACCGTTTCGGAACTTATTCGCCGACGGTATTTCGGGCGGCCGATCGTCGCGAGCGCCAACATGGTGATGGTCCGCGAGCTGCGCCGTGTTGGTGGCCTGCTGAAGGATCTCCACAATAAGACAGACGGCGTGTACAGCCGCGAGACTGCGCAAGCCCTCGTGGAGATCACCGGGCAGATCAAGAAGCTGAGCCAGCCATGATCTTTAAGAAGGTGCCGGCGGATCGCGTGAAGTCGAAGGCAAAACACGTTCGCGATCTGACCGACTACATTCGCGATCCAGCCAAAACCAATCCGCACGAAAAAGTCGCGTACACCGGCGCACGCGGGTTCCTCTGCGACGATCACGCGGGCCAGCAAAGCGAGATGATCGCATTGGCGACGGACGCTCCGCGTAGCGCGAACCCGATCAATCACTACATCCTGAGTTGGCGTGAGGGCGAATATCCGACGGCAGCTCAGGTGGAACAGGCGGTTGAGATCCTGCTCGCCGAGTTGGGCCTTGCCGAGAACCAGGCGCTGTATGCGTTGCACCAAGACACCGACAACATGCACCTGCACATCGCGGTGAACCGGGTGCATCCAGATACGCTCAAGGTCATCAAGCCGAACAAGGGTTTCGACAAGGAAGCTGGCCACCGCGCGATCGCCAAAATCGAAGTCATCCAGGGCTGGTCGAGCGAGCAAAATGCCCGCTACAAAGTCGATGCCAACGGTGAGGCTATCCGGGAGGCTCCCAGTAGCCGTAAAGCACCATCGCAGAAACGGCGCGACATGGAGGTGAGGACGGGCGAGCAGTCGGCCGAGCGCATCGCCATCGAGACCGCGGCGCCGATCATTCGCGCGGCCGCGAGCTGGGGCGAGCTGCACGCTGGTCTGCAGGCGCAGGGTTTTCGCTACGAGCGCAAGGGCAGCGGTGCGATCATCTGGATCGGCGACGTGGCGGTGAAGGCCTCGAGCGCGGATCGTGGCGCGACGCTGGCCGCCCTGCAGAAGCGTTTGGGCGAGTTCCAGCCGGCCGCGCCGGCGGAGGCCTCGCCTACCCTTCAGGCCAAGCCAATCAAGGCCACTGCGCCGCGCTGGGCCGAATACATCGCCGCTCGCCGCGCGCATTACCAGGCCAAGGAAGCCACAAAGATCCGTCTCGGCGAGAAACACGAGCTCGAGCGGCAGGGGGTGGCCAAACAACAGCGCGACGAGCGGGGCAATGTTACGGCCGGAACGTGGCGCGGCAAGGGCGATCTATTGAACGTCCGGCGCAGCGTTCTGGCGGCCGATCAGGCCGCCATGCGCCTTCGGATGCAGGAGCGGCAGCGCGACGAGCGTCGGCGCTTCCAGGAGCGTTTCCGGCCGTTTCCGAGCTACGAGGACTGGCTCAGGAGCGAGCTGTCGCCCGAGGCGGCCGATCAGTGGCGCTACCGCGACCACGAGCCGGACGAGATCCCGGCGCGGATTGTCGGCGATATACGAGTCGATCCGGTCGAGACTCGACGCCGCAAGGACCTGCGCGACTTCGTGGCCGAGATCCACGGCGATCGCGTGGCCTACCACCTAGCCGGCCGGGTTTCGCCGGCGTTCGTTGACCGTGGCGACCGGATCGACGTGCATGACGCAGCCGACGAAGCCGCTATTCTCGCCGCCCTGCAGCTCAGCGCTGAGAAATGGGGTGCCTTCCAGGTGACTGGTAGCGAGGCCTACAAGGCCCGCTGCGCCCGTCTGGCGGCCCGGTATGGCTTCGTGATCACCAACCCGGAGCTGCAGGCCGTCATACGTCAGGAGAGCGGCCGTCTGGCTGCTCAGCGCGGTCAAGCTGCTGGCGAGGTCGGGCGACCGGCCGACGGCACACCGAAGCGGTCGCCCCGCCGGATGTCGTAATTGC
>NZ_NKFL01000009.1 GCF_002223055.1 Burkholderia sp. HI2500
GACGAGCGTGCGCTCGCCGAGCTGCGCCGCACGGGCAATCCGAGCCGTGCGGACGAAAAGCCGGTCAATACGATTCGGCCGGGCATGCCAGGCGTGCACGAGGACAACGCGATCCTGTTTCATGGGCCGGAGCTGTCGTTATCGGTCGATGAAGGCGGTAGCGTCAGCTATCGACGCGATGGCAAGGCGCTGATCGTGGATCGCGGTGACGCGGTCGACGTGCTGCAGGTCGATCGCGCGGCGATCGAGACAGGTCTGCGGCTCGCGCAGATGAAGTTCGGCCGCACGCTCGAGCTGGACGGCAGTGACGAATTTCAGCAGGCGGCGATCGAGGTGGCCGCCGCGGCCGGGTTGTCGGTGCAGTTCAGCAACGAGAATCTGAACCGTGCGTTGGCGGAGGCACGATCGTCGCGCGTCGCTCGACAACTGGCCGACGTGAGTGTGTCGCTTGGCATGCGTGACGACGCGACGCGTCCGGCACCGGCAGCGAACACAGCACCAGAGGTTGGTCCAGACGGCCCTCCGAAGCCGAGAGGCCCACGGGTATGACGACGTTGGATCGATCCTGCGCGGGCCAGTCGCGCCAATTTTCGACACAAATCGCTTATGGCGAGGAGCTTTCAGCGAAAAACCGGACGCACAAAAGAAAACACCCTGCTGGAAACAGGGTGCTTGTCTTGATGACGCTCAAACAGCCAACCGCAGGCGAAAGAGGCCATCCCGTGGCACGGATGTCCAAATTCTACCCCGCGCCGGTCGACTGTCAAGACGTCATCTGTGTCAACTCGTTTTTTTAAAAGAGGACCAGATGATTAGAACAACCGAGCGCGGGGCATGGCCCCGCTGTCCGGGCGCGGCGCGATTGAAAGCACCAGAATTCCTGGGCAATCGCCCAAGCAAATTTTTTTCGCGGATCGTGGCAATACGCTCGACCCGCCGAACCTTCCCGGCCACAGCTAGGATGTACCGGCCACCGGCCGGACTGGAGCGCGGACCCGCATAAGGCCGCGCCGTGGACTTCTCGTTCGCCGCATCGCTTCCGCCTGATCCACCCGATCAGGCTGGCGCGATCGCGCACGTCGACGACGCCACAACCGAACAGGATCTGTTCGGCGGCATCGTCTCGGCCGCGCGATGTGCGCATGCGGGACTGCGTGCGCAGGGCGCAGGCCTGAAGGGCGCACCGAAGCCGGCGGCCGCACTGCCCGAACGGATTTGGCCAGAGGACATTCCGCACCCGGCGCCGGCGAGCGCACCGAAGCTGCTGCGCGAGCTGAAGGTGCGCCTTGGGCGCTACCTCGACACACCGCAGGCCTGGCTGCCCCGGCTGAACATCGCGAACGGTAGCGCGCGCCAACAGCGCAGCGAGCGCCGTATCGCGTGCGTGCAGCTGATGCGCGCGCTGGTCAAGTTCTGTGATCTCGTGACGCTTCGCGTCGCGGTGCCGGGCAAGGATGGCTGGATCGACTTCACCCTGCCGTACCTGGCCGAGCAGGCGGGGCTGTCGGTGCGCCGCGCGGAGCGCGCGCTGCGGGATCTGATCCGCGCCAGGCTGATCAAGAGCCGGCCTCAGTGCGAAGTGCAGGAAACTGAGCAGGGCGTGCGTTATCGCGGCTTCGCCGCCATCAAATACCTGACGCCGGCGCTGTTCGAACGGTTCGGCCTTGGCAAGTGGCTGAACCATGAACGCACGCGCGCACACTTGCGTGCGCAACGCCGGCGCGACGCGCAACGCAAGCGTGATCGCAAGAGCGACGCGGCGGCCGCGCAGCTGGCCGAGCAACTCGGCGAGCAAATCAAAAACATCCAGTCGCGTGTGAAGCGTCGGCTGCAGTCGGCTGACGTCGACCGCCAGGCCGAGCTCGAGCGCGCCATTCAGCTGCGCATGGGCGAGCTGAAGATGCAATACCCCGACTGGGACCGCGATCGCTGCTACCGGGTCGCGCGACAGCAGCTGGCGCCGCCCGGCGACTAGGCAAACTTCCCCCATAAACGTGCACCTATCGCGCCAGCGAGGGGTGCGCTCGTCTGTGCACAGAATTCCGAGCGATTTTCGCCTCGTTCGCGCGCGAATTTGCGGCGCCGCACGCGGTTTCGCTGCGTTGTCGCGCCGTCGACCGGCGGAAGGTGTGGATAAGTTGCCTTAATTGTCGGGTCGGATCGTATTTAAGTGTCGGGACTTATTCAGGAGCTTTCTCTAACCACCCCAAATCGACCGGCGGCTATGCCGCCGCGTCACGCGGGCTACGCCCGCTTGCATGGGACACCCCATCGCACCACCATCTCAACCTCCGGCAGGCACTAGGCGCTACGGCGGCCTAGCGGCCACCGCACCGCCAAGTGCGCGGAAAAGATTTCGGGGCGCGTCCAAGGCCGCACCCCGAAATCACCGCGCTCGCGTGCTCGCCCGACTGCCCGCAAACCATATCGATATGCCACCGCCCGAGATGTCTGCAGGAGGGGGGCCTTCCAGGCCCCGGTGGCACAACCCTCTGTCGCGCCGTTACCACGGCGTCCGCTTTTCCGCGCGGGCGAAGCCCGCCGGGTTTCCAAAGGGGCTTTGCCCCTTTGGGCACGGATATGTGGGCGGAAACGTTAGTTTCCGTCTACATATCTATCGTGCCTGCGGACGCCGCCCTTCCGTTAGGGCGGTTTCAAAACCTAACAGTCCACATCACGGTCCATCGATCGCAGGCTGAACCGAACCAAACCATCCGGAATGCGAAGCTTTTCCATCGTTGACTGACGATTCGCAGTGGTTCTACGATCTGGAAATCACCTCTCACGGTTGATTTTCATGACCAGCCTTACGCTTTCTCAAGACATGCTGGGCCTCGCCACTGGAACAGAGCATCGTTCGAAGATGGCGCGGTTCCGCGAGATGTTCGATCAGGTCTGCGTCGCGCTCGATGCGGGCGTGCGTCACCTCGCGATCCGCGATGTGCTGGCCCGGCATGGCCTCGATATCAGCATCGCCACGCTCGACGTGATGATTTCGCGGGTACGTCGCGAACGGGCAATTCCGCTGCCACGCCACGCGCGGCAGGGCGCAACGCGGCCCGCCGCGCCGGTGCCAGCGACGGCGACGCCTGCCACCTCGGCACCGCCCGCAGTCGTGGAAACGCCATCGGCGGCACCGGCTGATGCGTCCGCAGTTACACCCGCGCCGTCAATGCCACCGCGTCAAACGCTTGAGGAGATGGCCGCCGCCTACGCCAAACCACTGGCATCGTTGCCCGCCGACTGGCGCACCGGACCGCTGACCTACGAACAGCGCAAATCGTTGACGCCAGCGCAGCGCCAGGAGCGCGAGCGCGCCAGCGCGGAGCAGTTTTTCCCGGATCCATTCAAGGGATGGAAGCCGGGACAACCGCTTTCGTCGTTGAGGTCGGTACCTGGTGCCGCGCACGATGGGGAATCGGGCAGCGCCACGCCTGACGATCCCGCAACCGGCACCGAGCCGGATCGATAGGCGCGAAAAAGCCGCACCGGCCAAGGATGGCGCGGGCGGCTCGATGGGGGAGTTGAACCTCGGGCAACCAGCCGGTTTAGGCGGTCAACGCATTACGCAAAACGTCAGCGTCCAGAAACGCACCGTGCTTCACTTCGAACTGCGGCGCGAACTTGTCGAACGTGATGACGCGCGCCTTTTTGTACGCCGTGAGAATCCTTTCGGCTTCGTCCTTGGTGAAGCCCTTTTCCATCACGAACTGGATGAATTTTTGCGTTGCGTTCATCGGTGTTCCCCTGTTTGGTTTACGTATTGGGGTTGAGGACTGTGTATATGATGAACGCCTGAAAGAGCGCGTCCGTCGGCTCGATGGTAAAAACCTGTCCACTGCATTGCGTCACTTCGAGCGCGCCGCTGTCGAGCTTCCTGACGGTCTTGACGCGATTCTGTGGCTTGATGGGAACGACGCGGGCTTGTGCATAGAGACGGTCGGTTATCGTGCTCATTGTCGTACTCCGAAGGTCATTCGATGTCGTGCGCCCGCCCGGTAGATTGGACCGGCGCACGGTGGTGGCTTACTCGTCGGCCGTCTCGTCGTCGGCTTCCGTTTCCTCCTCGTCGTCCGTCGCCTGCCAGATTTCCGGCTGCTCGCGATTGCGCAGCACCTCGGGCAACCAGCCGGTTTCGGACACGGCACGTTCGGCCGCACCCACCAGTTCGGCTTTTTTCAGCTTGTCGAGCGACGCGGCCGTCTCCGGCGTCGTGGCTTCCTTCACCACGTCAAGGATGCGTGCCTTCGGCACGTGCTGAAAATAGCTCGCGCCCGTCGCCTTCCAGTACGTCCGGTAATCGACGTCAAGCACATCGGCCAAGCGGTTGACGACGTGCGGGTGGTCGCTGTAGCTCACGCCGTCCACCGTGGCCGCCACGCAGAACGCGAACAGATCGCGCAGCGTGTCGCCCGTCTGTGCCATCAGCCAGCCGAACAGGTCGCCGTTCGCCTCTTTCGAGATTCGCGCACGCCAGAATTCGGCCTGCGCACCGTAGGCGATCCATGCGGGGCTATCCGCCATGTCGTCAGCGACTTTCACCAGCTTCTCCGATGACGATTCGGACTGGATGCACAGCATGCCGAGTGTGCCGCGCCCGAAATGACCCGGCAGAACGTCCGGCACCATCCGGGCCAGCAGCGTCACCAGCGCGATTTCCGGTCGGCGGCTCAATTCGAGCCGCACGATGGCCGTGCGGTGCGCCGTCAGGCGGGCGCACATGCTTTCGCTATGCAGCGGCTTCACCTGTTCCGGTGCCTGCGCCGCCCGTTGCAGTGCGCCGGGTGCTTGCGCGCCGAGCGCCTGACCGGCCGCTTTCATGTCCGCGCGCCGGACAAGCCCCATTTGACTGAACAGGACGCCATGCTGTGACACGGCGACGTATACGCCGGACACGGCCTTTTGCTCGGTCGTCCAGCTGGTGCACCGCTCATCGAAGGCTTCAACCGCTTCTTCCGCCGCTTGATGCTCGGATTCGAGCGCGTCGGTGTCGATGGTGTCGTCGTCGCTGTCGTAAGCTGCTTCGAGT
Organism: Burkholderia sp. HI2500; assembly: GCF_002223055.1. Classification (NCBI taxonomy): domain Bacteria; kingdom Pseudomonadati; phylum Pseudomonadota; class Betaproteobacteria; order Burkholderiales; family Burkholderiaceae; genus Burkholderia; species Burkholderia sp. HI2500. The sequence goes on from NZ_NKFL01000009.1 coordinate 5,030, forward strand.
GCGTCACTCGCGCGGGTCATTCGTGCTTCGAGTTCGGCGCGCTCGGCGCGCTCGTCGGCGCTCAATTCGCGCGGTGCTGCGCTCAAGGTTGTGCATGCGTAGATCAACTCGTAGTCGATTTTCGGGCTGATTTCCACCCACGACCAGCCATCAGCACGCAGTGCGTTGGCCGATTCTTCCAGCTTCGCGTGAACGAGGTTGTGCAGGATTTCCGGATTGACGAGGTAGCCGCCGCCGGTATCAGAAAACAGATCGCGGCGCACTTCGCCCCCGGCCGTCTCGTATGCCTCGATCCCGACAAACCGGGCGAGTGCATGCTCGCTCGACACCTCGGCGCGCGTGATGATTTCGCGCAGCCTTTCGGGCGTTCGCATCGACGGGTGGCCCTTTTGAGCATCGGTCCAGATTCGCTCTTGCTCGGCCGGGTCGGGGCAGAGTGCGAGCGCCTGCAACTGACCGAGTTGGATTTCGTCCTGGCGGAACGCCTCGAACAACACGGGCGACAGGTGCGCCAGCTTCATGCGCCGCTGAACCGTGAGCACGGAAACAGAAAACACCTCGGCAATGTGTTCGAGCGTGCGCCCTTCGGCGTGCAGGTCGCGGATGCCTTCGCACACGTCCGCAAGATGCATGTCCTCGCGCTCGGTGTTCTCCATCAGCGACATAAGCCGCGCCTCGGCATCCGTCACGATCACGACGTTAATCGGCGCGTCGGCCGACGCTTCGCCGCGCTCGACCAGCAGGCCGTAACCGGCCTTGCGGCGGCGTCCCGCGCACACGCCGTAGCTCACCTTGTTGCCGCGCTTCGCCTTCACTTCGTGGACGATCAGGTTTTGCATGATCCCGCCTGCGCTCTTGATTGCCTGCGCCATCCCATCCACGTTCAGCGGTGCGCCTCGCCGCACGTTGAACGGTGAATCGACCAGTGCCGAAAAAGGCACGGTGATTGCTGCACGGCTGCCGACGATCAGGTCGACTACGGCTTGCTGTTTCTGCTTTGCACTCACGGTTTAACTCCCGAATTCGGCCAAGCGGGATGCTCGGCCATGACTATATAATATGCCTTTAAGGCCGATATATCAAGATTAATTCTTGTATATTCGGCCTTAAAGGCATATACTGATTTTGTGGCCGGGCATCCCGCTTGGCCGAATTCGGGAGTTGTACATGAGCACTGTTGATACCCAGATTCAATCTACGCTCGTCATTGAAGAGCATCGTATGCAGTTCTTGCCGAGGCACTTTGGCCCGTCATACCTGCGCGGTGAAAACCTGATCTATGCGTGGGCGCGCCGATTGTCGCCGGAATACTCTGGTGGTCACTGGCTGTTCTTCGAGCTGGACAACGGCGGGTTTTACGCTGCACCCGCGAACGAGGGCGAACTGTTCGTTTGCTTCAATGAGAACAGCTACGAGGGGCACATGAGGGCTGAGGCGTTCGGCATCGTCGTGACGTTGTATGTGCTGTGCCGGATGGCGCACGACGACCGGACGGGGCGATTCACGAACGCCTACCATGCACTGCGCGCGTTCGCCCTGCAACATCCCGAAGCGCGTGAAATTTTCCGTGCAATCGACTGAGGGGACGGCCATGCAAACGCAGCGTTTTAAGGTCGTCGTTAAGTGCCGTGAGTTTCCCGTCACGGTTGATTGTTTCGTGCCCGCTCTGTCGGTCACGGATGCGTGCGTGGTGGCCGGTGACTGCGCGACGCGTCACGGTCTGTCTGGTGTCGAGGTGTTGGGTGTCGAGCGCGATCAACAGCCGCGCGGCGACGCGAACTGATACCGTTACTTCGTAACGACAAGGCGCTCCGGCCGAAAGGCCGGGGCGAAAAGGCATGGAATTCACGCTAAGCGAAGTTGAAAACGCCATCAATCATTGGCGCGACCGTTACCCGTCCGACGACGGTCTGACCGTCTGCAAACAGGCCCGCATTCTGGTCGAACCGTATACGTTGATGTTTATGGGGAAACGCGAACGCATCGCGGCGTCTGAGTTGACGTCGGATCAGGTGGCCGCTGTGCAGGGCGCATTGGCCGCGCTGCGCTAGCGCCGATGGGATAATAGGGGGCATAACCGCCCCCTGCCTACCGCTGTGTCGTGCGTATGGCGCGATGGCCGGGCGAACCCACCTTCCTGCAAGCTGGGGGCGTCAGGCACGAGCACGTATCGCGCGCGCCGCGCGCCCGGATTGAGGGCCACGGGGACCCGCGCCGGCTTTGTCCGGCGTGGGGAGAGGCCCGACCCGGAGCGAAGCGCAGGGGCAATCCGGTAGGGCATGAACGGACCGACGGCGGGGTCGTCAAGCCTGGTATGCGATCGCGTGGCGATCGCATACCAGGCGTGATTCCCCCGGCGCGCAGCGCTGGGGGCTGGATATTGGATGCGGGCCATCCCGACGAGATCTATTTGCAGAGAAACCTATGAGCAACCACATCATTGAGATTCGGCGCGAGTGCTTGCAGCCGGCGAGATTTTGGGCCCAGCCGAAAGGCGCGGAAGTCCAGGAGATACTTCGCCGGGCCAAGCTGACACCCCAGGTCGCATCGGAATACCTGGGGATCTCGACCAACAGCAACGGGCGCACTGTGCGCAAGTGGATGGCCGAAGAGGCACCGATTCCCTATTCGGCGTGGGTGCTGCTGTGCGATGCGGCCGGCTTCTCGCCATTCTGGCGGATCGACCGAGATGAGTAAGTGCCGGCCGCTCGATGCGGCCGGCACTTACTTTACGCGCGGCGATCGCACCGGCGGCGCCGGCGCGACAGTCAATTATCCGCGGGGTTTGCGACCGATCTTTCGCCCGGCTTCGTATGCAGCTGCGAGCGCTGCGCGAACGGTCCAGACCGCGACGCTATGAAAATCGAGACGATCCGATTTTCGTTCCTCGAGGGTCGAGATAAACAGATGCTCGCGCGCGATCGCCTCGAGCAACGCTTCGAATTCCGCGTGCGTCATCTCAATTCCTCCGCACGAGCTGGCCGACGCGAAAGGCTTCTCGCATTGCGTATGCGATATCGGCGACGCGGACTTCTTCGGGCGTGTACTCCGGTAGGTCCTGTTCGATGACGGGATGACCAAAGGTCGTCTCGGCGATCGCATTCAACAGCGCATTCACCAAATAGTTTTCCATGATGTGGTTCCCAGGTGGTGCCGGCCGCGGCGAGCGGCCGGCCGGTGAATCAGGTCAGTGGAACCGCACGGCGCCGTCGTGCTGCGCGAGCGCGAATGCGACGTACCAGTTGCGATAGAGTTCGGCGAACAAGGGATTGCGTTCGGCATCGACCAGGTGCATGAATCGCGAAAAGTCGTCGGCGAGCTTGCGCGCCGTCCGCGGCCCGATCGTGCCCATCGTTGTTGAGAAGTCGATCAACTCTTTGAACGGCCCACTGGATTCCGCGATCGCGCCGTTCGTGTGGCAAATCTTCTTGCCGCCCATCGGAATGGCGGGATAGTTGGCGAGCTCGGCGAGCTGTTCGCGAAAAATTTCGTGCGTGATGTAGGTGCCGACAGCGAACTCAAACGCGTTGCGATACCGAAACACGCGCGCGATATCCAGGCCGTCCGCGCGTTGCGGAAAACGCGGCGCCCAGTAGAGGCGCACCGTGAACACGTCGACCGGCTCGCGGTTGCCGTCGAGTCGCGGCGCGTCGAGTGCTTCCAGACCGCAATAAGCTGTGATGGTCAGTCCCATGATGGTCCTCTCGATTCGGTGGGGGTTAAGCCGCGATGGCATCGCGCCGGCCCAGTCGAGCGACGGCGGCCGCGTGATAGGTCGCGTCGAGTTCGATGCCGACATAGCGGCGGCCAAGCTGCTTGGCCGCTGCGCACGTGGTGCCGCTGCCGGCGAATGGGTCGAGCACGAGATCGCCCGGCTGAGTGAATGCGTCGATCACGGCGCGCATGCACGACAGCGGCTTTTCAGTGGGGTGAAGGCGGTTGCCGGAGTACTGCCACGGCAGCACGTCCGGCAAGGGCTTCGCCGGCAGCGCCGGCGAGCCCTTGGCGAGCACATAGGCCGATTCGTGCTGGTACTTCACGAAACGCGCCTTGGACGCGTAGGTCTTTGCAAACACGATGTGCCCGACGATGCGAAAGCCCGCCTTCTTCCACGCGCGGAAGAATTCATCGGTCTTGGTCCACCCGTAGAAGCTCACGCAAAGCGCGTCATCCTTGAGCACGCGGAACACCTGTGCGAATGCCGGTTCGAGCCAGTCGCCGCGCACGTCATTCGCGATCGAGCGGCCGGTGCGGTCCTGGTAGTTGACCAAGTAGGGCGGGTCGGTCAGCGCGAAGTCGATCACCGCATCGGGGATCGTGGGGAGAACGTCGAGACAGTCGCCGTGATAGAAGAAGTCCATGGTGATGCTCCATCGATAAGGTCATACCTGTGCCGCCCGGCAGATGACGGGCGGGGCGATGGATAGCGCGAGGGCGGTGGAATCCGCGTGGTGGTGGCTACCCGGCGCTGGCGAGCGCCGGAAGGGTGTCGGGAGTCAAGAAACCGTGGAATAAATGGTGGGCCTCCCGGCCAGGGAGAGCCGGCCGTTTATGCCGCGAAAGTTCTTGAAGGTCGTTCACCGTGCGCGACCATGCTGGCGCGCACGGTGAACGACCGGCTCCCGGCACCCTGGAGGCGATCGTTGGCGACGGGTAGCCACCACCCCCATCAGAACCGCAGAGGCCTTGGATGAGTGGACCGTGGCAAGCACGATGACGCGAACGGAAAGCAGGGTGTTTCGTTGCTGTTGGACATGAGAAAGGTGCGCGCACGCGTAGCGTGCGCGCACCTTTCGATCGCGAGTGTGCCGAAACGCCCCTCGGGATCGATTTATTGAGATACAGAAATTCCGCTATGCTGAGGACGTTTTAGACCGCGACGAAGAGATGTTGATGCGTGACTACAATCGGGTAAAGGCGATGGGTTTTGCGGGCGAATTCCGCCCTGGCGCGACGTTGTCGCCGGCGAGGCGACACGTATGACGCGCCGGCCGAACACGCGACGCCGGCCGCGCGGACAGATCGGCAAGCGGTTGCTGTTGCCGATGCCGCGGCAGGAGATCGAGCAGATGTCGCTGCAGTACCACGCGACGCTCGAGTCGATCCGTATGAACCAGGGCAGCGCTTTCGGGATGCGTGTGTTGCTGCAGATGGTCGTGCTGACGGGCTTTATCGACGAAGCTCGCAGGCACGATATCCGGGTTGAAGCGCTGGTGGCCGCGGAACGTGGAATCCGGGACGCCTTCGAACGTGGTGAGCGCGAGGGTGTATGGACGTTCGACGAGAAGACCGACGAGCTCGTCTCAATGCTGCTGGCGTGGCACGATGACCAGCTGCGTACGGCGCCACTCGCCGTGCTGATGGAAGCGGTCGAGCGGATGGACCGACTGATCGACGGCAAGTCGTTCGAGCGGCCGCCCACGCGCTTCACGCCGTGAGCGAAACAATCGGCGCGACTCAGTGCGCGCCGGTCACCGCGGCGATCACCAGCTTGGCGACGTGCCCGATCACGCCGAGGACGCCTGCAGCGAACAGCAGGCCCAGCTGGATCAGGATGGCCCACTTGAGGATTTTGCCCGGCACCGCGGCAAGCCGGTCGTACCAGGTTATTTGACGGACCATCACCACATACTTGTCCATGTCGGTCACCTTGAACAGGTTGAGATCGGATGCGCAACGACGCAGCATCACACAGATATAGATAGTGTAGTACAAAAAGTATCTGTGGCCGGCTGTTTTTGTGTAACGAAAAGTGCTATCGTCCTGCCCATGAAATCCACGAAACCTAGGATTGGTCGACCGCCGATTCCCGAAGAGGATCGCCTGATTGGGCGATCGATTCGTTTGACTCCTGCTCAATGGGCAAAAGTCGATGCGAATGGAATGGCCTGGCTGAGAAAACTGATCGAGCGCGCACGACCTACGAAGCCGGAGTGATGAGATGCTGATTCGCGAGCATGGCGGATCGATCAAGCTGCTACGCGCCGAGCGCCGTGTTGGTACGCGTCGGGCCCGGCAGATCGTGATTGGTGTTTTCCGTGCGCAGGAAGGTGTTCCTGCCGAGCTGCTCGAGCTGCTGGATCGGAACGAGCGGCGTGAATTGTCTGTATGGCTTTCCGCCTGGCGTGACAGTCAGACGATCGCACGTGCTCGAGCGGTCTTTGCTGGTGCACCAGCACGTCTGGATGAACTGGTCACCGCGCTGGATGCGGCTGCAGGATTACTGACACCGGCCGACGCCGATGTGTTGTGGCGCAAGCTTCAGGTGATCGCACGCAGCCTTCGCCGCGGTGGACATCCCCGCCCGAAGCGCGCGCCGTCCCAGCCTACGCCCTTGCCTGGCCAGCTGGATCTGATCGATGCGCTTGCCGATCTGACCGTTCCCGATGCGTCAATACACGATGAGCTGGCCACGTGATCTTCCGGAGCTCGAGCGTGCGTCACGGGATCTGTAGCTGCCCCTATCTGAACTGTGTTCGAAAGGGGCAGTTGGGTGGCCGCAGGCTTTGTGGGACGATGTGACGCGTCATGCGTGTACCGGCGTTTGTACGGATCGATTTCGACGATCATACTGCCTGTGTGATCAATACCGGTTCGAGTAACGGAATGACGGGAAAAAGGAAACCGCAAGAGACGACCCAGCAGGAGCTGCTGCGCACTGCTATGGCGGAGTTAGGTATGACGCGAGCAGAGTTTGCTGCGCGTATCTGCGTGCCCGTACGAACGCTGGACAAATGGCTCCTGGCTGCAGATTCGCTGGACGCGCGCGCCATGTCCGAGATGGGAAAGGCCTATGTTCGCGACATTCTGGAGTGGCATCGGAAAAATTCTTAAATATCCCCATTGGGGATATATAATGAATTCCACGCTTGCAACGTGTTGTGGTGCGTGCGATGTCGTTCGATCGCGACTACAACTTGATGATTCCCTTCACGGAGCAACTCGATATGCGAAAGAAAAGTGTAGTTGTGCTTGCGATGGTGTTGACGATCGGTGTAATTCAACCGGCGCATGCCGACCGATACTCTGGCTCAGTTGCCGCAGGCGTTGTCGCTGGTCTTGTCGGCGGGATCCTGCTCAGTTCCGCTATCGCGGGCTCTTCAATGTATGCAGGCCCGCCACCGATGTATGGGTCACCCGCGCCAGGCTATGCGCCGCCGCCTTATTACTATGCTGGGTCACGCTGTTACTGGACCAATGTGCAGGAGTGGGTCGGTTACGGTTGGTCGTTGATTCCACGTCAGGTCTGCTACTGACTATCGACTAGGCTTAGCCTGGTGGTGCCGCGCCGACTGGCGAACGCTTGAGCCCTACGATGATCTTCAGGATGCAAGCATGGGCAGATAACCTGCAGCGGCGTGGAAGCTACAATGAGCTCGTTTTTCGACCAACACCAGGTACCACCAGTAACGAAGGATCGCAATGACACCTACCCTAGCCGAAAACCTGATTTTTATTGTTGCGGCATCGATCGGTGCGACGTGGCTTTACCGGAAAGTCGTCCCGTACTTGTGGAGTCGCAAAAAGGGCGAGTCGGCTGTCGAGCACTTGGAACGCGTGCGGATCGAGCAGCAGGAAAAGCAGTCCGTCCAACAGAATCTCAACATGACGCCGAAGATGGCCTTGCGCGTGCGCCTCGTCAACTTCGGTATTCTGCTCGGGTTCTTGTGCTTCCTCGCGTTCATCGGACCTCGAGCTGGCCATCCATTCATGCAACATGTGACGCTGTACTTTGGCGCTTACGTCATCGTTGGTTGGGTGGCTTGCGCGCTCGCCAAAGTCGTGGCTGCAGAACGACTTGATGGACTTAACTGGGACGGCCGCCTGAATGTCCGGCTTTACCATGTGTGGCTTTGGCCGCTGAATGTTGTGAAGGCGATACGGGGCAAAAGCTAAGAGGAGTGGGCCTCCCGTGAGTCGAACACGGCACCGGCGGGTTATGAGCCCGCTGCTCTAACCACGCATGAGCTAGAGGCCCGCAGCGGAGATGCAAAAAAAGAAATGGAGCGGGCGAAGGGAATCGAACCCTCGTCATCAGCTTGGAAGGCTGTTGCTCTACCATTGAGCTACGCCCGCATGGTTCGCGGATTGATCCGCGAACACACTATCTTACTCGGTCATGGGAATCAGGAAGCGATCGCGGTTCTTCGCGTTTGCAATCCATTGGGGTGCTTTGCCGCGGCCGCTCCAGGTCGCGCCCGTTTTCGGATCCTGATACTTGGGTGCGATGGGAGTGCGCGCACCGGATGCCGCCGCGCGCCGGCGCCCGAACAGCTGCTCGGGTGTGATGTCGTATTCGGCGATCTGCGCGCGCATCGCTGCAATGATGCTGTCCAGTTCCGCGAGTCGTGCTTCTTCCGCCTGCTGTGCCAACGCATCAGCCTGCTTTTTCAGTTCGAGATAAGTCGCCATAGGGATAAAAGATTCTCGGTTGAACAACGAGCCACTAGGCTAGTCGGCAAAATCGGTCTGGTCAATACGATGCCGGCATAATCACGGATACCGTCGATTACCGGGCCTCTGCCCTAAAGGTTAGGGATTCAGCAAATCGAGATCACACCCCTATGGCGATCAAACTGACGCACGAAACGGCGCCCGACATTGCACGCAGGATCGTTGAATCTGGCGAATTCGCTGCGGGCCCCTTCCTCGGCGACGCTGGCTTGAACGCCTGCATCGAAGGCGTCGCATACAATCCGGATCAAGCCGCGCGGACAGGTGCATTTGTGGATTTCGAATGGACCGGACCGATCAAGCTCGGCGCGCATGCCGAACATGAGCCGAACGTGCTTTATGACAATCGGCCCTATCGTGCCTTCGTCTTCGTCTGCACCAACAGGCACCTGCGGTTGGCCGATGTGCGATTCAGTACGGGATTCTCGTGGAGGGATGCGGTCGACGTACCGTCCCGCCCTGCTGGCGGGAGGTTGCTCTCAGCATCGGCATGGTATGCATGGATGCTGTCGAGGTCGCCTGAATGGCTCGATGAGGCGTCAACGGAGCTCGAGCGTGCGATGTTGGCGCGTCTGGCGAAAAAGCCTCCTATATCGATAGTGCCACCGGAGGATTGTCCATATCTCTACGATCTTCGCGTACGCGGCCTGATCTAACAGTTGTTTTCATTATTATCGCCGGATGCGTCGAGGTATCGATTATTCTGATGCGAGTTCATTCCTAGGCGTTATCCATCCATGCCAGTTGTTCAAAAAGTGCCGTATTATGAAATCAAGTCGTCATCGATTCCATTTTCGCTGCCAAAGTGGAAGGAATATGCTGGAATTAACGGATGCGTTCCGTTGAATACATCGCAAGGGGTTTGCATGGACAGGCTTGCTCCCGGAGAGCCCAAGCCCTTCAAGCTTCCGGAGCCCAAGCCGGCAAAGCCCGAGACGACGAAAGCGCCGGAGCCTCCAAAGGCACCGCCACCCAAGCCGGCCCCGCCTCCCAAGTCGTCCGAGCCCGCCGACGCGGAGGATTGCGAGAATCCCCCTCCGTTTGATCTGCTGGATGTTCCCGAGGCGATGGAGCGGATGAGATGGCCTGTTGCGGCCAAGCTTGCCAGGCGATGGTTCAGCGGCCCGAAGCACGTTTGGGATGACAGCTTCAAAACGGACCAGCCGTTTGACAACACGATCGTGACGCTTGAGTGGGCGCTCAAGTTCGGGAAGGTCCGCGAGCGTTATGACGAGCTTATCTCGAAAAACATCTACAACGAGAATGCCAGAGCCCTTTTGCGAGATCGGCTACGGCATGTGGTGAAGGAAAAATTCGGGTCGTCGGTGGATTTTGATTTTCAGACGGTTGGCGACAAAGGCAATCTCGTCGAGTTCTGCAAGAAGTGGCAGTTTCAGCTGGTCAATGTGTCCAGCTTTGACACGACGGGAGGCCTCCCGTATGCGCCGACCGATTTGACCGCCGCCCTCGCGAACTTCAACATCTATGCCGCGATCGGGCGCGTTGAGTTTTCCGGAGACCGATATTACAAATACAATAACCATGAAAGGACGAAATCTTACTGCGCCGACTTGACCGCGTCCATAACTCATATCTACGTATACATAAAAGACAGCTATTCCTTCAATGACGGGAAGCCGCCATCGAGCAGTCAGTATTTGGGACACTGGAACAAAAGCGGCATGGTGATCACGAATGGCGGGAGAATCCGGGAGCTTTTGTATCGGAGCGGCGTCAACTCGAACCTCGGCAATTCACCCGACGTCGAATCGACGATTAAATGGAAGTATCTGATTGATGATTTTCTAGATAAGCCAATCGATACACGAAAAGGCGTCGTCAAGAAATTTAGAGCGTGTGACGTGCACTATCCCGTTTTCAACCGGACGTATAACGACTGGAGAAGCAAGCATAATCGCGGAGAGGATTTCGTGATATATTCAAACCTGCAATATCTCAAGTTGACCAATCCCATTAAGATCAGCCTCGGCGAAATATGCAGGTCACCAGAAAACATGTAATCGCGATTGCACTACTCTTGGTGCTGGCGATCCCGTCTCTTGCGTTACGGAAGTCATACGAAGGTTGCGAGAGCTACACCCAGGCTCTTAACGGCGGAACGAAAGAGTTCGCCGGCGAGAAGTACAAAATTGAGATGTGTGGGGCGCCTCGCTCTTTTGGCGATGGTGACGAAATTCGACTCCAGGTGAAGGGGCCGGCAGGGGATGTGCTGGCGGAGAGATACTTTGCGGTGCGCACAATTAACGATGCAGCACCCAGGGAGCTGGAGTACGGTGACGACAACATTTTCTACTACGACCAGTCGAAGTCGTCCCCGTTGCGCTTCATTTCCATGCCGCCTTCCAGGATGGATTGGTGGACGGCACGCATACCTTTGCTGCAACGACTGCTCGCGTTCTTTTCATAGGATGGCGACTCATCGGGTGAAGCGCTTAGGTCTGGCGATCGTTGCAGTGAGCTTGTTGGCCTGCTTCTCGCTCATCAGTTTTGGCGAGATCATGACTGACGATACCGATTGTCAGCGCTTCAACTACAACGCCGAGATGAATGGTGGAATCAAACAGGTCGACGGCACGACCTACATCATCAACATCTGCGGAAGTGGTGGGCGCAGTCATGGACTTTTTGCGGATCAGAATGAGCAGGTCAAACTCGTCATCACCGATGCGAATGGCTCGACGCTCGCCACGCGCCTATTTTTCGTTTTTTGGGACGGCCGGCCGGGTGAAGATTCGATCAAGATCCGCGATGGCAAATTGATTTACTTCGACGCGTCGGATCAGTACGACAGCATGCGTTCGATCTCGCTGCCGCCCACCGCGAGCGATCGGATCTTCGCAAGAATTCCGATTTGGCTTCGCTGAGAGCAGCCGCCCAGACAGCCATCTAACGGCTCCACCGTCGCTCGCCCCTACGCTGACGAGCCATCAGGCTCGGTCAGTCTTGATTTGCGGCAGCGCTTGCGGCCACGCAATCGTCAGGGAACAGATTGAGGCGGGACCGCAATCGCGAATGCGTATATTGATGTTGGTTATAGGCAACGAAGCAGCGGGTCCAATCACGTGCAATCACGAATCGACGGCTGTGGGCAAGTGCTGTCAGATTGATGATTTTCATCACGTTCGGCCGCGCGACGTCGATGTCTGACGCACCGAGCAAGGCCAGAGTCGGTGTGAGGGGAATATAGAAGTTCGCCGGTGTATCGGGTAGGAGGAATTCCCCCGCGTCCGGGCTCGCGTGGCACAAGCGCCACTCCAACGCACCATGCTCCCTCATCGCCATCATGATCCCAAATTCGATATGAAGCCCGGTGGCCTGACGACTCGGTAGCGAGTTCTCTTCGTCAATGTAAGACGTATGCCCCGCCTCCAAGCGCTCCTTAAAATCCCTGGTCAGGTCTGGAGTGCCGCGCCCGGCATTGAACTTGACTGCAGGTTCGGGATTATCAGCGTACTGCGCTCGCCCTTGCCATAGTGCGTAGAACCGCGTGATCAGCCGGTGATTCAAACTTAGCCACCGCGTGTCCCCCTTGATCAGCCGCTCGGCGAGTGACTGAAAATCGCTTTCGATGCCTGCACCGAATCCCCCTTCTGCCCGCTGATCCCATACATGGTTGGCGCAAAAGAGTTTGTTCCTGGCATCGAGGTTGGAGATGATCTTTTTTGCAGCGAGACTTAGCGCCGACAAGCCTGTTTCCGGATTGCGGAACCGCTCAATGCTCGCCCGCGGGAAAATGTGCTGATTTCGCGTCAACTGGTGCGGGTTTCCGGGTTGAACGGGCTCTGGCTTGTGCTTGGTCTGTTCCATGATTCAACGACGATCGTGTATACGGTCAGATCTGGCGCGTCAGTCTGGCGTGATACTTGGCCGCCTCGCGACGCATGCGCGCCTCTTCCGGCGATACGTAGATCGAGGTCGTGCCGAGCGACGCGTGCCCGAGCGTGCGTTGCACGACCTCGAGCGCGACGCCGGCGGCCAGCATCTGCGTGCCGACCGTGTGCCTGAACGCATGCGGCGACGTGCTGGCCAGCTTGCGCCGCTCGGCCTCGCTCAGATCCGGCATCACGTCGAGCAACTGCGCGATCGCCCACTGCGTGAGCCCGCGTGCACCGCGCACCGAGTAGCCGCCCGGCTTCGTTGGCTTCCCTTCCCTGTCGGCATCGACCTCGACGCCGAATTTCTCGCGCGCCCGCGGCGTCGGCGGCAGGATCAGCGGCGCAACCAGCGGGCCCGCCGAGTCGGCCGCGTCGAAGTCCAGGGCGCGATCGCGCCAGTGCGCGCGCAGCGCGTCGACGCACTCGTCGCTGATCGGCACGAAGCGCTGCTTGTTGCCCTTGCCGATCACCTCGAGTAGCCAGCTCGCCGGCGCGTCATCGTCGGCCGGCAGCCAGTGCAGCGTCGCGCGTTCGGCGGCCGCCGCCTCGGCGATCCGCAGGCCGCCGTCGCCCATGATCAGCAGCAGCGCGCGCGCGGCGCGCCAGCGGGGGCCGCTTGGGCCCTGCAGCTCGCCGCGTTCGGCCAGCGTCACGCGCACGCGGGTCCACAACGCGAGCGGCAACGCACGCTCGACCTGCAGCTTGCGCACGCGTCGCACGACGCTCGGATCGGTCACGGCTTGCCACGGGTTGCCGGCCAGGTAGCGTACCGCCACCAGCCAGGTGAACGCCGCCCGAATCGTGCGGATCGCATAACGTTGGCTCTCCGGTGCCAGGCCACCAGGCGCGAACGGCCGCCAGCGGCCGCTGGTGCGCGCGCCGGGCGGCCCGGTAAAGCGCTCACCCGGCGCAGCGAGAAACGCCTTGTACGCCTCGCAATCCTCGACCCGCATCGACGACAGCGCGACGCCGCGCTCGGCCACGCACCACAACACCAGGCGCTCGAGCTCCTTTTTGTAGACCCGTTGCGTCGCGGGCCGGTCGTCGTAGCGGTGCAGATACGCGCGCACCGCATCCAGATCGTGCGCGGCCGTCAGATAGGCGAACGTCCGCGCCCGGTTTGCGCCCTGCGCGCCGGACAACTCGACCGGCAGCGCCAGGCGCTCGAGCGGCGCGAGCTGGCCGGCGCCGGCAATCACGCCGGCCGACGTCGGCGCCAGTGTGTCGCCGGCGTCGACGTCAGGTTCGACCGCGGCGCCGATCGACGCGGCGTGCGTGCGCAGCCAGGCGACCAGCACGCGGGCCCGGCCCACGCCGATGCGCGGTACCGATCGCCACCACTGGCCGCCGCGGCGGTTTACGAAGGCGACGAGCTCGCCCAGCGTGTGCATTCCTTCGCCCGCCAGTCGCGCCGCGACGAGCGGGCGGAACCAGCGCCCGATCGGGTGGTCCGCGGCCGGCGCCGCGGCAGTCCACTGCCCGGCCACCTGCTCGATCATCTGCAGCGACACCGGCGTCAGGCGCGCCTCGCCGTATTTCTCGATCGTCGCCTGCAGGTGCGACTTCAGCACCGGCGAGCCGTCGCGCAGCGCGGCCGCGACCAGGTCGTCGCGCATCGTGCGCAGCAGCTGCGCGACGTCGACCGGCTCATCGGCGTCGGGATCGAAGTACAGTCGTTCGATCGTCGTGAGCGGCAGACCTTTCACGCGCGCGCGCAGCGCGGTGAATTCGGTGCGGCTATAGGTGCGCAACGGCAGCTGCGCCAGCTCTTGCGGACGATTGGCCATGATCAATTCTCGGGAATCGGTGACGCGATCGCGTCGGCCGTGGTGACGCGCTGCAGCTGCTCGAATGCGGCGAGATACCGGTGCATCGGTACCGCGGCCAGCTGCGCATCGAGCCGCGTAAGCACGTGCTCGATCGCCGCGCGCTCGAGATCGGTCAGCGCCCACGGCTCGCCCTGGTCGGCGCGCGTGGCGCACTGATTGACGGCCGACTCGGCCCGCCGACACGACGCCGGATCGGCCGGATCAAGGAAATACGCGAGGTAGATCGCGTTCAGGAGCGTAGCCAGTTGAGCGGCGTCGGCGTTCTCGGCGCGCAGCGCGGCAAGCGCCACATGGTGTTTCAGCTGGATCCGGCGCAGCTCGGCGGGCGGCAGCGGCAGTAGCTGCGCCCGGGTCAGTGGCCGGCGTCCATGGGGGGAAGCTTTTCTCATCGGCTCGGAAAATTCGACGACCGCACCTTGTCACAGCGCTCGCATTGATACGCATGGAGACCGCTGTCGTTCAGGATGTAGTGGTAATGGGTATGCTGCACCCAGCGATGCACCCCCATCAGACACGCTAATCGCTCCATCCAATTGCGAAACATGATGTCCTCCGGACCGGTTGTAGCATGCCGCTCGTGCGGCGCTTGGTTTAGGGCTGAACGGAGACCGGAGCCGCCCGTGCCGCAGCAAGCACGATCTGCCGGCATTGCTCGGCATCCGCGCACGCCCGATGACGGGTCGCGGGCATGTCAGCGCTGATCATCAGTGCTGCGTCGGCCAAACTGAGCCAGCGACCGGCCCAGCCGTTCAGCAATTCCATCGTGCATTCCATGCGCAGCGTCGGCAACGTCACGCCGTGGGATCTCGACGTCTGGTACAGCAAGCGCTCGTCGAACGCCGCGTGGTGGGCGATCAACAGCCGGCCCGCTACCAGCTCGGCCACCTGCGGGCCGATCGTGGTCCAGCTGGGCGCGCCGGCGACGTCCGCGTCAGTAATCCCATGGATCTCCGTCGCGGCCGCTGGTATCGGCATCGCAGGCTTCACGAGCGTGTCGAGCAGCACGGCGCCAGCGCGATCGAGAATCGCGATCTCGACGATCGCCGCCCGAAGATCGAGGCCGGTCGTTTCGGTATCGATGAACAACGGATCAGCGGCCAGCCACGCGTTCGCGGTGATGTTGAGGCTGCGGGCCGCGTCGTCCCGCTTCTCGCGGGCGACGTCCTCAAGGCACGCGTCGCAGCATCCGTATCGATCCAGCCATTCGATCGCCGTGCGCGCGCGGCATATCACGCATGGCCGGGTTCCGGCCAACGCCCGGCCGGCCGCGAGCGCCGCCGCTTGCGCGGGGCTCGGCGCGCGAGCCGCGCGCATCGGCACCGTCGACGCGGGATCGTAAAGGGCGATCCACGTATGCCCCTGCCAGTAATGCGCAACCGGTGCCTGGCCGCCGGCGAGATTGCGCCGTGCCTGCTTCAGTTCGGTTTTCGTCTGCAGCTCGACGGGCGCTGCGGCGCGATTCGGGTAGCGCATCGGGACGCTCTCAGGGTGCCTTGCAGGTTGTCACTCGAGCGTCGCGGTTTGAGCGGGCCCGAAGGCATCGGCCCAGCTCTCGTCCGTGACGTTGTCGAGCGTGGCAATCGCCGCCGCGCGCGACGCGTCGATGCTCGACGCCTCACTCTTCGGTACGTGCCCGCCCGTCAGCACGTCGGAAACCGTAAAGCACAGGACATCATCGAGCCCGACGATGGCATGAACGGCCCATGTCCGTCCACGGTGCTCGAACGGGATGCCGATCACCTCGACATCGCCGGTCCGCATGGCGAGCGTGAACACCACGCCATTGACGTACTGCGGTGCCGGTCGGGCTGGTGGCTTTTTGCGGGAAGAGCGGGCCATGGAATTAACTCCTGCAGGGAATCGACACGTAGAGTTCGGGCACCGGCGGCTCGCCAAGGACGAGCTCGAGGAAATCGCCTGCCGCCGCCGGGTGTTCGATAAACCGCTGCGCATAAGACGGCCGCGCAAACGCGACATCCAGCAACGCGCCCGATGCGCTGCGGATCAGCGAGTGCGCGACGAAACGTTGTTGTGCCCCGTCGCCACCGTCCGCGAGCCAGCCGCGCACCGGCGTGTCTCCGGGATGCGATTGCAGCCAGCGCACCACCTGCTCGTGGCAGCGATGCGGATTGGGAGGCCAATGCGCCAGCGCGCCGGCGCCCGCGTAACGGTCAATCGACAAAGCGTTCGAATAGTCGCGCGCGATTGCGTCGGCAAGCGTCAACTTCACGGTGGCAAGCGCGGCGTTACGGTCGAAGGCAGCGGTCATGATGCGCGGTGCTCCGGCGTGTTACGCCCGGACGATGCGGCCGCCGCGCTGACCAGATCCAGCAGCCGGTGCTCATCACGCTGCAGCGCTTGCCGTCCCGCGTCGTCGACGGTTTTTCGGGCGGCGTTCACGAAGCCGACCCAGTACGCGAACAGGCTGACGGCGGACGCATGCAGTGCCCTGCGTTCGGCATCGTCGCCGGTGGCTGCGGCGAACGTCATATAGTCGCGGATCTGGCGTTCGGCGGATGCGGTCAGTTCAGGGTACGAGACGGTGTAGTCGAGCACGTTGAAGTTTCAGGTGTTGAGGTTAGTGGAATCGGAGGTCGCCGCGGCCCGGATCTTTGCGGCCGCATGGAGCAGCTGCTGCGCAAGCTCCTCCGCCTCTTCGGCCGTCGCGAGAATCCGGAAATGCTGTTCGTTGTCGAGCATGCCAACAACGTCGAGCTCGATCAGCTGGTGGGCCTCCCACGCGAACACACGTGTCGTCGCGTGCACCGACGCGTCGCCACGGCCTTTCGTGTATCGAGCGGTGGTTTTCATCGCGTCTCTGTCAAAACCCGTACCGATCGTCGCCCCAGCGCCGCAGCACCTGGTAGTCGTGCTCGGGCAGCACGATCAGCCCTGCCTCGGCCGCCTCGAGCACGCGCGTCATCTGCCCTTCCTTGATCAGATTGCCGTGCAGGCCGTAGAAGTACCACGCGAAGCGATGGCCGATGCGCTCGTCGAACTGGTTGAGCTTGCCGAACAGGCTGTACGCGTCGAGCTTGCCGGTGTTCTTCAGTTCGGCCACCTTGCGCGTATGCGTCCAGGCCGGCACAAAATCCATCTGCCGCCCGCCGCGCTTGTCGTCGTAGTCGTCGATCTTGAGCGCCCAGCGCAGGCACACGCGTTCGCCGGCGCGGCCCGCGCTCGAGGCGGCCCAGTCGTCGAAGAACCGACGTCCTCGCCACTGCTGGCGATCGTAGCCGGGCGCAAGGTCGCGCACGGACACGATGCGCTCCTCACCGGTCGCCCGATTGGTTTCGATGAACTGCCGATCGCCGTCGCGCTGCCGGCGGAGCCGATACACGGCCTCGGCGACCTCCATGAAGCGCTTTACGTCAGAGACAGCCCCCAGACGATAGCGCGGCGCGCCGAGCAAGCGGCGCTCGAATCGTTCGATCGGCGTGCTGCACCAGCCGTTGCGTAGTTCCGCTTCATACGGCAGGCCCCAGGACGTATCGCGCGGGAACACCTCGCGCTCGACGAATTCCTGCTCCTGCCAGATCTCGAGCTGCACAAAGTTGTCCTGGTCGCCGCCGCGATCGTGGACGAAGTAATGCAGCACCGGCTCGATTTCGACCAGCCGGTAACCGGCCTCCTTGTGGGCTTCCCACACGGCGTGCGCCGAGCCGAGCGCGGCCAGCTGCGCGTCGATCCACGCGCGGTAGTCGGCCGCAATCTCGCGGCCGTCGGCGTCGATGATGCGCGCCGGCTGCGCACTGAATTCGTCGCGTGCCTTCACGTGGCGCGCGCCGCGAAACTCGGTGCGCGTCGCGAAGGCCGTCAGCAGGTCGGCGTGCTTCGGCGTCACGGGCGTGGTCGCGACGATCATCGCCAGCACGTCGGTCTGCAGGTCGTATTCCTTGCGCATCGCAGGGCTCCGTTTAAGTTGCGTCCGCAGCCGGGACACTGGCGGGATTCATCAGCGCTTCCAGTCGCGTGAAGTCGGCCATGAACGATTTTCGGTGATACCCATCGAGATGCTCAACCACCAGCGTGGTCCACATGCCGTACACACCGCTCGCGGCGGCCCGCTCGAAGCGAGCGCTGTCGACGTCGCCGGCGGCCAGATATGCGGCCGCGTCGGCCAGATGCTTGCGCATGTCCTGCTCGGCGTAGGCGGTCAACTGCGTGTAGCTCAAGGTTTTGCTCATGGCCTCACGCTCCGGTCGATCGAGCGGTTGCCGGCACGCGCTGCTCGAGGTGGATCACGTTCGACCGCGCAAAGGTCACGCGCTCGCCGATGAAGAAGCCGCGGTATGCGTCGCCTGCGCCGGCGGCCCCGACAAACTCGGTGACGAGCGCGCCGTAGCCGTCGTCGTCGACCAGGCCGTCGTGCACGCGATCGAGACATACGGTCGCGCGCAGCAGCGGGCCGTCGAGCGGCTGCAGCTCGACCACGTCGCCGCGCTCGATGGTGTCGCGCGCGCGATCGCGCTGCGTGTCGCAACCGCGCGTCATCGGGCCCGGCGCCGGCGCGAAGTCGCTCGGGTAGCGGTAGCCCCACGAGCGGCGCAGCAGCAACCAGGCGGCGATCGGCATCGGCGCCTGGCCGGCTTCCCAACGCTGCACTTGGCGCTCCTTCACGCCGAGCAGTGCGGCGGCCTGCGCCTGGGTGCGCCGGCCGCGCTGGCGGGCCGACTTGATCTCGTCGGGCGTCGGCCCGCCGTCGTGCGGCGCGACTTCGAGCGTCACGCCCCCGTCCCACTCCAGCGCGACCGGGCCATAACACTTCGCGCAGGTGGCCGCCGCGCCGTCGTAGCTGTCGTCCGGGTGATGGACTTCGCCGCGGTGGCCGCAGGCCGGGCAGCGATATACGTACAACACCGACATGAAGCCTCCTGAACAGAACCCGTCTTAAAGACGCATGACTCAGCATAGCACGTCTTAAAGACGTGTCAAGGGTAGTTATAACCCGCCCTTCGGCGTTTTGGCACATTAACCGCAATGCCGATAAGGAGAGATGGCGGCATCGGATCGACACGAAAGAAAAAACCGTTCGGCCCCCGGGTTCAGGTAACGCTGTCAACAGCAACTTAGAAGTCACCCACGCGGGCCGTTGTGCAGCACATTAGATTTGACCCACCTGGGTCACCAGGTTGATGCCCAGCTGCGCGCGCAGCGTATCGATCAACCGGCGCGGCACGGCGCGCGCGCGCCGGCACTTGCCCGTCACGCGCTGGGTCCAGGCGTCGTCGAGCGTCGGGCAAAGGAACGAGCCAACTCGAGATACCCGCCATCGAAGGCGAGCGCCGCCTGAATTGACAACTTTGTCGGCAGTCTCTCCAAAATAATGCTGTCACTTCGACTCCGTTCGAATTAAATTTGTCACTTCGCGTACTTGATTTCGGGGGCCGTCCGTAAGAGCCCGATTCCATAGTCGTATCCCGGCATACGTCGTAACCGGCTGATAGGGGAGAAGCCCGTGACGATCCTCCAAGAAATCCATGCGTGGTCCAAGGCTCTCGCCATCTGGCAACAAGACGCCATCGCTAGGCTTTATGCCGACCGGACGCTCAGCGCGGCCGACCTGGACGACCTCTACGCGTTGGCCAAGGCCGAGGTGGGCATCCCGGCTCCGGAAGGGCTCGTGGCCAAAAAGCTCCACGATGCCCAAGTGGCGCCGCCGGCCAATCCGACGCGCGTCGTTCTGCTGACGGCCATCAAAATGTTGGCCAACGTCAATGCATTGGCCAACGGTGCGTGCCTTCCCGTTGCCCGGGCAGGCATCACAGGCATCTACGGTGAGAACGGCGTCGGGAAGTCGGGATACTCACGGGTGCTCAAGAAGGCATGCCGGGCGCGCGACCGGCGCGAACCCATCCTGCCCAACGCGAACCTGGAACCCGGGAAGAGCGGACCGGCCCAGGCCACGTTCGAGACGGAGATCGACGGCGTCGCGAGCGATCTGCTCTGGAAAGACGGCGCTGAGCCGCCCGAGCCCATGTCGGACATCGCCATATTCGACTCGCACTGCGCTCGCGCCTACATCGACAACCAGGGTGACTTCGCCTACGCTCCGTATGGGCTGGACATCCTGGAAGGACTGGTCGGCGCGTGCAACAAGCTAAAAGCTCGGGCCACGGCGGATAAGGCTGCGAATGCCCCGAGCAATGCCGCCTATGCGGGCCTCGCCGGGGAGCAAACCGAAGTCGCCAGAAAGCTGCTCGGCATCCCTGCCAAGACCAAGGCGGAGGACATCGAGATACTGGCCACGCTCAGGGAAGCCGAACTGGAGCGGCTCGCCTTGCTGAACAAGACCTTGGCCGAAGCCGATCCGAAGCAAAAGGCCTTGGCCCTGCGGCAGAAGGCCAGCCGCCTCAACTCGCTGAAGGAACGTGTCGTCGCGGCGATCGGTGTCGTGAACGACGAGAAAGTCGGTTCGCTTCAGGCGTTGATTGGCAAGTCGAATGCGGCCAAGGGAGCGGCAGAGCTCGCGGCCACCGAGTTCAAGGCGACGTCTGGCCAACTGGTCGGCACTGGTGGGGAGGAATGGAAGGCCCTCTTTGAGGCCGCCCGAACATTTGCCGAGCTCAGCCACGAGGGCCACGATTTCTCTGAACTTCCCCCAGAGGCAGTCTGTCCTCTCTGCCAGAACGCCCTCGGGCAAGAGGGAGCGGCGCGGCTGCGTCGATTCGATGCCTTCATCAAGGCCACTGCCGAGAAGGCGGCGAAGGATGCGCGCGAGGCCGCTGCCATCCCCTTCAGGGCGATTCAGCAGGCGAGCGTGGACTTGATGTTTCACGACGCGTTGGTCGAGGAGGTGACCGAGATCGGGCCGGAAGTTGCTGCAGCCTGTACGGCCCTTCAGGAAGCCCTCAAGGCGCGCCAATCGGGCATCCTCCAAGCCGCCGCCGGTAAACTGGACTGGGATGAACTTCCAAAACTCTCCGACGATCCGCAGCCCGGCTTGGCCGACCTCATCAACCGCCTGCTGGAACAGTCCAAGGCGCTCGATGCCACCGCTGACGAAAAGCTCAAAGCTGCCATGGTCGCGGAGCGGGCGGAACTCGATGCTCGCCGCAGGCTGGCTGAAGTCAAGGCCGCGGTGCTCGAGGCGATGACCAAACACGATCTCTGCCGTAAGCTGCAGGCCTGCATCGATGGCATGGAGACGCGGGGTATTTCCAGGAAGTCCACGGAGCTCTCTCGCACGACGGCCAGCCAGGAACTGGCCGATGCCCTCAACACTGAACTCAAGCTCCTCAAGGTCCATCACCTCCGTGTCGTGATGAAGCCCGAGTCGCCAGGCGGTAAAACCCAGTTCAAGCTCACCCTACAGTTGCCGGGTGGCGGGACGCCGGCGGCCATCCTCAGCGAAGGTGAGCAGCGGGCCATTGCGATTGCATCCTTTATGGCGGAGATTCGACTTGGCAAGGGGCGCGGCGGCATCGTTCTCGACGACCCCGTCTCGTCGCTGGACCATCGGCGCCGCTGGGAGGTCGCTGAGCGCTTAGCGAGAGAGTCGCTGACCCGGCAGGTGATCGTCTTCACCCACGACATCTACTTTCTTCTCATCTTGGAGCAGAAGGCAGAGGAGGTCGGCGCAACGCTGACCAAGAACTACATCCGGAGGACGTCGGACGGCTATGGTGTCCATTCCGAGGATTTGCCCTTCGACGTGCTGGGCACGAAGGACCGCCTGGGTCGCCTGAGGCAGCTTCTGGTCGATGTGCGCAAGGCGGCGAAGGAAGGCGACGAAGACCTGCAGCGCCAGCTGACGGCCAAGTGCTATGGCCAGCTCCGACTCGCGTGGGAGCGCTGCATCGAGGAGGTGCTGCTCAACGGGGCAGTGCAACGCTTCGGCGAGGGCGTGTCGACCCAACGCCTCAAAGGGGTGACGGTCACAGACGACGACTATCACGAGATCGACGCCGGCATGACCAAGTCTTCGAAGTTCGAGCACGACCCTGCAGCGGCTGTCGGCAGGCTTCCTATACCAGACCCCGACGAACTCTGCGACGACATCGAGCGCTTGGCCAAGTGGCGCGAGACGCTCAATAAGCGAGTGGACGGGATTGCTAAAGGCACGGCCAGTAGGTCAGCCCTTTTTACTGCCTTCACTCAGTCATCGGACGCGCGTCCGTTATGAACGCCTAGACTCGCGCGACATCAGGCGGGGGTGCAGTTGACCGTGTCCGCAGTCCGCGTGCTGCCGGCGGGCGAACCATGCCGGCGAGCAAAACGCCCACGGCGAGCCGGCAGGCGTCAGGCACGGCTGATCGACGCGAGACTGTCGGCCCGTCGTTCCAGATACGGGTGTCGTCAGCGGCGCGTACTTGCCGCGTCGGGCCACCAGCCGCGCGTGATACTTCGCCGCTTCCTGACGCATTCGCTGCTGTTTCAAGATCGCCGCGCTCGTCAATGTGCCCGTCGCCAAGCGTCGCCCTGCCACCTCCAAGTTCAGGAATCCGTAGCGCCTGAGTAGAGGTGCGGTTCAACGTTTTTAATTGGTGAGTTTCCGGGCCTCTCCGGTCCAGAGCTCCATGAGGTACTCCGGCTCTGACGCACACCAAGCGTAAGATCCCCAAGCCAATTCCGAAATGCTCTTTCTGAAGGGTTGTCCAGAGCGATCTAGGTATGCGGTCAAAAACGCGAGGTGCCGTTCGTCGAATCCCGCCTCCAACGCCATCGCAGTAAGCGCCACTTTTCGCTCGCGAGTGATCGGACCGTCGGACGCGACCACCTCCGTGAACACTACCAGCATGTCCGAACCACCATCGTCGGCCCCCAAGTCAACGAGGATGATGTCGGGAAGCGCCTTCGTCACGTCGATCTTTAGACCCAGCTCGTTGGCGAGATTTTCATCACGCGCGACGACTTTATTACCCGACTCCGATAACCACAGCACGGTCGGCTGCTTTAAGAAGCGCGGTGCAAATACTTCGATGACTGCCTTCGCAATCACGCTCGATGGTCCTGGGGCAAGCGTCCTTGTCTCGCCGTTGGGAAAGGTTACTACAACGGCATCTTTCGCCACTGCCGCGCCCCGCTTCATCAAACGCAAGCGCGACATTGCCGCTTTTGAGAGGTGGGCCGCTTGCCACGTCTCGACGGCTACGCCCAGAGCATCATCCGTCAGGTCAGGATTGAAGAGCGCTGCAAACTCGGCGTTGAGCGCGTATTTCGGTTTGGACGATGTCGTGGGAATTCCGTCGCGCTCGACAACGGCACGGCAGGGAATCAAACCCGTACGGATGGTCTCATCTCGAACCGGCTCGCGACTGTTGGGTGCGTACCATGCATGCGCGGGTCGAACCTTCTTCGTCGACATGGAGTTCGCGATCCAGGCTCGACGACTACTTTCGTCGGTCTTCTCTGCCTGCTCGTCGCTCATATCCGTCACTTGGCTCGGCCGCAGCCATTCGTCGGCCCCTTCAACGGCACCGACGTAGAACATCACATAGATCGTGCGCGCAGCCATTTCACGCACCACATAATTGCGGTGCTCAGTACCTTCTGGAAATATCAAGGGCAAACGTTCAGCGATGATGTTGAGCGGGGGGATGGCGCAAAGCGTCACAATTCAATCGTTCCGTAGTAGCTGGCCACTGCACGCTCGACAGCCTGTTTCGAACCGCCCTTTTCGATCAACTTTTCCAAAGCGATCAACTGATCAAGGCTGGGCAACGGCAACGCATTCAGCTCATAAGCCGATACAGCCACGCTCCCGCTAATGCATCGGAAAGCGCGGTCAACGGCCTCGGTGTTCAACAGCGCCTCGATCGTGCCAGGCTTTACACGGCCCACATCCGGCGACGGAGCGAGAATCATATTCAGGTGATTCTCGACGACGGCGCCACCCGATTTATCCAAGTACGACTGCGGCAACATCGCGGCCAACAGACGGCGGTTCTGCTCTTTCGACGTGGTTCGTTGAACGAGCACACACGATTTCCGGATAATCAAATGGGGCTGGTCGTCATGTACCGCGATATACGGCACGTGGTTTCTACGGTCCGCACTGAAAACGAATCCGTCAGACGTGACCGATTCCGCCCAGATCAGCGGCAGCGCACCGTCGCCTGCCTCGGTACGCAGTTGCGCCTTGTGGCGGTTCCAGACCAAGGGGCCTGTTGAAACCGTGTACCCGAGGTCCGATAGCCGGGTCGGCATGTTCGCAATCGCTTTGAGGAACGACGCATCCGTTGCGGTTCTCGGCAACAGCCACGGATCACCGGTTGCGGTAAGCGACACCTCACCGACACGTTCAATCTTCGCAGCGTTCAACCCTTTCGGCACAACCACCGAGACAATCGGAGCGAAGCAATGAGGCTTTCGCGTGTATGCCGTGAGCAACGTCTCCTGCAGCACGTCATCGAACACACCTTCGCGATCAGCGACGAAATCGAATGCCACGGGCGCCGCCTCGTCGATCAAAAGTTGACGCAACGCCTTGAAATACTGCCCACCCAAAAACGATGTCGGCGTCAGGTAAGCGACTACGCCGTCGGGTTTCGCCAGCCGCAAAGCGAGATCGGTGAAGAGGCCATAAAGATTCGCGTGACCGTAAAGCGATCGAGCGTAATGATTGCGCATCGGCTCGTCCAGGGTGACGCGCCCGTAAGGGGGATTGCCAATCACCAGGTCAAAGGTGCCGACGTCTTGCGGCCGCAGCGCGTCGGCGACGGTAACCAGGTCGGGTAGTCGACGCTTGGCTGCCACACAAAGCGGCATCAGGGCCGCTTCGAGCAGAACCCGCGTCATCCATGCGGCAAACGGATCAATTTCAATGCCGCGCAATCGCTTCGCAATGCGCCTGAAGGTCCATTCCGGAGACGCGCCGTTATCCCGCTGCCACATCCGTAACGCGACCGGCGCGAGGAATGCGCCCCCGCCACACGCCGGGTCGATTGCGGTGCCATGAGTGAAGTCGAAACCTGCTTGTTCAGCGAGATCAAGCAAGCGCGCGACCAGCGGCGGAGGGGTGTAATACGCGCCGAGCTGCGAACGCAGCGCGGGCGGCAGCATGACCGTGTAGATTGAGCCGATGAGATATCCGGCATCTTCAGCCGGAAACTCGGCAATAAGGCTGCCCACATCCTGAGCCGTTCGTTGTACGTCGATTGCGAGGGTCGGTGCGGACAAGGGCATCGGCCGAACCTTCATCGCCGTCTTATGCCGTTCGCACAGCGTCGCCCAATAACTCACGATGACGGCGGTACAGAACGCGCGCGCATGCGAGATGCGGGTCTTTTCGGTCTTGCGTGCTTCGGCGTACCCGCGCGCCATCGCCTTGCACGCGGCATATCGCGTGAGCGGATCGACAGCGGGATCGACCCAAGCCTGACGGGCTGGTTTGGACATGGTGAAAGGTCTCAGTTCAGAGTTGGGGAGATTGTATCGCGTCAGCACAATCTCCAGCGGGCCATCGGCCTTGCAGAAGCATGCATCAAGACAAAGCCGAGGTCAGCGCAACGACGAGAATCCGGACAGATCCTCAAAATGCACAATGCCCCGTAGACGTCAGAGCACCGCGAGCCGCGCATTCGCCTCGGGTAATCGAAACCCGTCCGGATCGAACGGCTCGCCGAGCCACGCCAACAGCTCGCGCTTGGCATCGGTCATCCGGCCGGCGAGCGTGCGCACGAGCTGCGCGTAACCTGCAGGGCCGCCGCAGTCCTCGGGTGGACACGCCCCGGCGCCGGCGACGCACCGCGGATAGCGCGTGCCCGCGGCCACCGGCCCGACCGCCTCGATCGTGACCGCATGCCGCCAGTCGTCGTCGAGATCGTACGTGTAGGTCAGCGCCGCACTGATCGCCGCCACCTCCTCGAGCCGCACGTCGGCGGCGCCGCTCGCCAACGGATTCAGCGCTCCAACCGGACCCGCAAACCCGAACCCGTAGCGATGCCGGTCGTGCCAGCCCATGGCCGCCTGGATCACGTCGTGCAGCTCGGCCAACGACATGTCAGCCGGCACCTCGAGGCGACGCCAGATTTCCGGCATCACGCCCTGCAGACTGACCCGCAGCCGCATCACACGCGGGCCGGGCGGCGCCTCGACGCCATTTCCGGCTGCCGACGCCGAACTTCCCGCCCCGCCCGGAAACGGAATCACATTGCCGGCCGGCACCCGATAGGTCCACGTGCGGGCCGTGCCGACCCACTGCGCATCGATCTCGGCCACGCAATGATGCAGATGCGCTTCGTCGCGGATCTCGTCGAACAGATCGTCGAGCGCAACGTCGAGTGCCGCGTCGCCTTCGTGCAGCACCTTGAGTGCGTACACGCCGGGCGCGAGGCGCTCGGCCGCGTGATCGGCCAGGATGCCGCGCTCAAGCGCGCGAATCGTGCGCGCCCGCCCCCGCCCGGTGGGCGCGACGTTCTCAACGCGCAGCGTGAGCTTGATCGGTGCGGTCCGCATCCCGGCCACCTCGTCATCGTTGCGCGCACTGAAGGCGTCGCCCTGTTCGTCGTCACGGATCCACTGCGGCGCGAACGCCCCCGCCGATTCGGCGGGCACCGCCTGCGCCTGCTGCTGGTAATAGTCGAGGGCCGCTTCGAGTACGCGCTGCTGCTGCGCCTTCACGTAGATCGAGGTGGTGGCGAGCGACGCGTGGCCGAGGATTTGCTGCACCACGTCGATCGGCACGCCGCGCGCGGTCGCGTCGGTGCCGAACGTATGGCGCAGCGCATGCGCACTGGCTCTTTGCAGTTGCGCCGCATCCCACAGCGACAATGCACCCCACCGCTGCAACTCGCCCTGCAGGCGGCTGAGCGCGGTGCGCACCAGGCGACCGAGCGCATCGGGCGTATACGAACCCACATCGGGACCGCCCTCGGCGACCAACCCCTCGCCGTGCCGCGCCTGGGCCGCTGCGGTGCCGGGAATCGCCAGCGGCGCGATCAGTGGCGGATCGTTCGCCGTCGCATCACGGGCTTCGCTCACGCCCCTCCCCTCCCACGCGAGTCCGCGATCCGCCCAGTGCGCGCGCAGTGCCTCGAGCGTCGCCGGGCTGACGGGCACCGTGCGCACCTTGCTGCGCTTGCCGACCAGCGTGAGCGTCCACACCGATTGCCCCTTGATGCCGTCGACGCGTTTTAAGCCGCTGTGCCGGGCGCTGGCCGCTTCGGCGCGACGCAGACCCGAATCGACCATCAACCCGATCGCCGCGCGCGCGATGCGCCACTGCACCGCGTCGTCATCCGCTCGCGCGCAGTGCGCGTCGAGCGTCTCGCGCAGAGTGCGCAACAAGTCCGGCGCCAGCGCGCGCTCGACCTGCAGCGACCATTCGCGCGTGAGCGTCGCCGGCAGCGTGACGGCGCTGAACGGGTTGCCGGCCAGATAGCGGACCTTGACCAGCCAGTCGAACGCCATGCGCAGCATGCGGACGGCATAGGCCTGGCTGTCGGCCGACAGGGAGCCGGTAAACGGCCGCCATCGGCCGCTCGCGCGGGGTCGTTTCGGACCGCAGAAGTCCGCGCTCGGCTGCGCTAAAAAATCCTTGTAGGCGTCGCAGTCCTCGACCCGCAGCGACGACACCGCGACGCCGCGCACTTTCAGCGCCCACAGCACGAAGCGCTCGATCTCGCGCGTGTAAGCGCGCAGCGTCGCGGGCCGGTCGCGATAGCGCATGAGCCACGCGTGCAGCGCGGCCAGGTCGTGCTCGGCGCGGATGAACGGGAACCCGACCGCGCGGTTCGTGCCGCCCGCCCCCGACAGTTCGACCGGCGCCGCAAGCCGCTCGAGCGGCGCAAGCCCGTCCGTACCCGGACCGACCACGATCGCGCGGTCGGGGGCAGGAGTAAGCGGCGTCACATCGACGTCGGCGTCCACCCGCGCGCCGAGCGTCGCCTCGTGCCGGCGCAGCCACGCAACCAGGGTTTTCGCGCGCAGCGGGCCGATGCGGGGAATCGAGCGCCACCAGCTGCCGCCGTGCCGGTTGCAATACGCGATCAGTGCGCCAAGCGTCGCGATCCCCTCCCCGACCAGACGCTGCGCGACGAGTGGCCGAAACCACAACGCGAGCGCGTGATCGGCCGCAGGCGCGGCCGCCGCGAGCTTGGCCGCGTCCTCGACCATGCGCAGCGTCAAGGCGGTGAGCTTCGCCTCGCCGTGTTGCCGCATCGACGCGCGCAAGTGGTCGGCCAGCGCCGCGGAACCGTTGAGCAGCGCCAGGCGCACCAACGCGTCGCGCATCGTGGCCAGATGGCGCTCGACCGCGTCGGCCTCGGCCGGCACCGCGCTGTCCTCGACGTCGTAAAAACGACGCGCGATGGCCGCCGCGGGGATGCCCTGGATGCGCGCGCGCAGTGCGGCGAAGTCGGTGCGCGTATAGGTCGCCGGCGGCGGCACCGCGACCGCTTGCGGCCGGTTAGCCATCCGATGGCCCTCCCCCGTCCGGACCGATGACGCGAGTGCGGGCAGGCTGGGTGCCTCCCGCGGGATCGCGGAGGGTGACGCGCGCAGGCAGGCGGGGGGAACGGGGCAGCACCGTGACGGACGGCATTTAAAGGAGGCGACCCTAAATAAGCAAATGGAAACCAACCTATTCTAGCAATTAAACGACAGGCTGCTAATACGAATTAGCAGACAAGGATGAGTAGTAAAAAAAATCGGACTGCCCGTTCCCATGGTGCCGCCCGCATTCAACCCAACTACTGCACTCGCGCTGTCCAGCGGCGCGGCCGCCGAATCAGTATAGGTGCTCCCGGCTCGCCGGCAAGGCTCGTTTCGTCGACGACGACCCGGTGCCAGCGGCTCGAGCGCCTCACGCTGCTCGCTCGAAACCGCATGGCCTGAAGTGCCGTCAATGCCGACCAGGAGAGTTATCGGCATTAGACGCGGACCAAAAAAACGGGCCAACCGGCCCGTCCTAGTTACATCGCCTTGCGCCATTCCGGCAGTTCCGGCGTCACGCGCGTGCTCGGCCGCCGGGCCGCCGCGCGCAACTGCGCCTTGCCGGCCGCCGTCAGCGGTGCCGGCTTCTTCTTACGCTGCGACACGCGCACGACGACCTTCACCGCGGCCGTCGTCGGCGCAGCTTTCTTCAGCGGTTTCGTCACGTGGCTCATATCAGCTCCTTGTCTAGCAGATAGTCTAGCAGCTTTGCCCACGACCGGCTGTCGGCACCGAGGTCAAATTCCATCAGCCGCTGCGAGCCGTGGTCGGTCCACCACGCCGCGTCGAGCTCCAGCAGGTCCTGCACGGTCTGGCAGGCGGCGAACTCGGGGATGGCCTGCTCCGCCGCCTCGAGCGGCGCATCGAAGCCGAGCTTCGGCCAGTAGCGATAGCCGATCATATGCGGGTCGTACCCCTCTCCTCCCCCCGCGATCAGCGTGATCCGGCGATAGCCCAGACGGTGCGCGGTCATCGCGCACAGGGCGAAGGCCACCGTGCCGAGCCAGTCCGGCGCCTGGTGCCGCAGAAACATGTGATCGATGTGCAACGCTTGCGCGACCGCCGGATCCGGGACGTCGTCCGCATCATCGTCACCCTCGGCGAGATATAACGACATCCCGTCGTCCGCGTCCTGATACAAGCCGATGCGGTTCTTGTGCGGGTGCTGCAGGATCGCGGGCTGGACCGACGTGAAGTACACGCCCGGCGGCGCCTCGTCGGGCCCTACCCCGTACTGGGCCTGCTCGTGGACGCGCGCGTCCGTAAAGATCATCAGCAGCTGCGCATACTCGGTGCTGGTGAGGTCGAAGTCGTCGAACTCGACGAGGGTCCCAGCATCGAACACGGTGCCGTCCTGCCGGAACGCGCCCGACAGAAACTGCCGGGCTTGGACGGACCCCTGCAGCCGATCATAGGCATCCTGCAAGACGCGATCGAAGAAGTCGGTACGGGGCAGAGCCATGGTGTTGGCGACGAACGAAAACTACGATTCTAGCGGACAGTCCGACCGCGCCGGAATTTCTTGCGCTTTAGCAGATTGAAGTCCGGTAGAAATGTTGATCCCTTCTCGGCTTAAAGCTGGCGTCGGTGATGTAGGCTCAGTCGGAGTAGACAATCTTTTTACCTGCGTCGCTATAAGAATGCGGGGCGTACAGCGCCCAAGCTCGATATCGCTCACCGTCAGGCCTGAATCTTGGCTCGAGCCAACATGGGTTCAGCCTGTGTGTCTTGGCCTCAAAGTCTTGACTGGTGAGCGCCCTACTCGCCCCAGTGCCAGGCACGTCAGTTAAGGCGCTTTTTCGGCCGTTATGCAATCTTGGCTCGAGCCAAGTCTAGCTGCAGTCAAGTCATCGACAAGGATCTTTCGTAGATCGACTTGGGAATCTTGGCTCGCGCCAAGATCATCCTCGTTCAATCTGAAATCGTTGCTGGACTGCAACACGTTCACAAAAACGCGGAATTATTCCTCAATTGTTTTGACATGTTTTGACTGACGAATAACAATCCGACTGTCAATACTTCGGCTCTCCGAATGGAGGAAAAATGGTCATTACGATTGGGGCGGAAAAAGGTGGTGTTGCTAAGACGCGATTAGCAACGCACATAGCAGCCCTGGCTGCCGCGGAAGAAGTGGATGTCGTTCTTCTCGATACTGATAAGCAAGGTTCTGCGATGAGTTGGTCGCGAATTCGAAACGAAGAGGGCGTTACACCAGCCATTCCAGTGCTCGCTCTCCCGGCGAATCCGGCGCGGGAACTGGCAAACCTCGCCAACAAGTACACCCTCGTCGTGGTTGACATCGGCGCGCAGAACTATCGGACGATGCTCGAATGCGCACTGTTATCCGATCTCGTGCTGGTCCCGTGCGGGCCTGATCAACAAGAAGTGGAGTCGACCCTGAATGTCTTCGCGACCCTTAAAGACATGGGGCCGCGGCATGAAAGCGGTGAGATCCCCGCATACGTGGTGCTCACTCGGGTGTCGCCGGTCGAAGGATCGAAGGCGACTGCGGAATTGCGGGCATATTTGAAAAGCGAAGACATTCGACTTTTCGATTCACAGATTCCGCAGAGAGAAGCATGGCGTGCGACGGGCAAGACCGGCCGGGCCGTTCATGAGCTGAAGGGCCGCGATCGGTCGAAGAAGGCGATCGATGAGATGGAGGCGGTCTATCGGGAAATCATCGAACGGATCAACGGTGCGGAGGTCAAGTAATGGCTACTTTTAAGAAAAAAGCAGTAGCGGTCGAGCGAGTTGCGGCGGTGGAGGATGCCGCTTCGTTGGCTCCCATCGTGGGCGATCCGCGCATGGCGCCGCCGGTGGCAACTATCTCCCAGCTTCGGGGGGGCGAGGTTGGCTCGAGCCAAGAGCCTGCTAGATATGAAATCGGGCAAACGTATGAAGTCCCGGTTGGCAAAATTAAATCGAATTCTGTCAATCCAAGGGCCATCTATACAGCCTCTTCTGTATCTGAGATGGCGGAGTCGCTCGCGGCCCGGGGGCAGGGGCAGTCTGCGAGTGCGTATCAGGATGACGCGGGCGACGTCGTACTCATTGACGGAGAGAGGCGCCTTCGCGGGGCTCGAACGGCAGGTCTCCCTACGTTGCGGCTTGAGATTCGCCCCAAACCAGCAAGTGAGCGGGAACTGTATGAGGAAGCCCGCGCTGCGAACGTTGAGCGCAAGGATCAAAGCCCGCTCGATGACGCGATCAAATGGAAGGAATTGATATCGCGGAAGATCTATCCGACACAGGCGGCTCTGGCCAAAGCGCTAAGGCTCGGGGAAGATCATGTTAGCCGCACTTTGTCGCTCGCTCAACTGCCGAGCAAGATAGTTCAAGCCGCCGCGGAATATCCGGAACTTCTCTCTCTCAAAATGCTGAACGCAATTCGAGAATTCTGGGAAGTAAAAGGCGAGGAAGAGACCTTGGCCCTGATCTCTGAAGCTGCAAAAAGTGGCATGGGCTACCGCGATGTTGCCGCTCGACGTAAAGCGGCTGCAAAAGGGACCGTTAAGCGGCCTCGGTCGACTCGCGAACAGTTAACCTTCCGTGGCGCGAAGGGCGAGTTCAAGTCGTTTGAAGAGGACGGGCGGATCGAGTTGAAGCTGAAGGGCTTAGCCCCAGACGTGGCGGTGGAGATCAGCGAAAAGATCTTGGCGTTGTTTCCGAAAGAATAGCGTGGGCACGGCTGCCGCTGGCTGATTCCAGCGGTGGACGTTTCTGTTTCCGTCTCTGTAACAGGTGGGCAGTCCGTCCCAGGTTCGATGGGTGAGGCAATCTCACAGAGGAACAACACCTGTGGGTGCCTTTAAAAGACAACCTCTTTAAAACCTTTAGGTTCGCAAGAGCCTTATCCAGTAAGGGGTTTGGGGAGGATTGGTCATCCTTTATGGGGCGACAAGTCAGGGTTTATGGGGTGTCACGGTCATGCTTTATGGGGTGAGGTCATGTTTTGTGGGGCATCGAGATCTTGTCTCAAGAGCGTGTTACAACTGATTGATTAAAAAGGGGTTTTTATAGGAGCCAAGCGACGGAAGTCAATGACTGGTCGTACTTTGTGGGGCGTAAGGTCGTTATTTGTGGGGCGTGTACGCCGGGTACGACGGCACCACCTGCTCATCGAGGCTTAAAGGTCATGGTTTGTGGGGGGAGATGCGAACCGCGAGTAAGTAGACACTTCCTTGTAAACCCATGAAATAAAACGAAAATATCCAGCGTCATTGGAAAGGTCATTGTTTGTGGGGCGTTGTCCGTTCGTTTTCGGTTCCTGAAGGTCATGGTTTGTGGGGAGGTTCCACTGTGGCTAGATTCCTTGTCCGAGAGGTCGTGGTTTATGGGGAATGGAGATATGCGACGTAGTCGCGAGTGCAGCGGCGCGTAGTTCGGGGGGGCGGGGCTCGGTATGTCGGTGGGCTCCAGGCTTAAAAGTCATGGTTTATGGGGGGCTCGATGCATCTCATCGGCCCAGTGGCATGACAGGTCACGATCAGGGACGACAGTCCTACGTGGCCGGTCATGGGGAAAGGGCGAAAGGTCGGGGTTTATGGGGGGTACCTGTAGGTCTCCATGATTTCGGGCAAGCAAAGGTCATGGTCTATGGGGAGGCAATCGTCATCAACGAAAGGTCATGGTTTATGGGGCAGGCCGTCAGCGAGACTTGAAAGGTCATGGTTTGTGGGGCGGTGGAACGGTCGTGGTTTGTGGGGGAATATTTAAAGGTCATCCTCGATGGCTTGCGAACATGACTTTTGCGACCTAGAATGCTCCTCAAACTATGAGGACCGTATGGCGGTAGCAAAACAAAAATCCGGTAGTGCAATGATTGCCAGTGTGCCGTCGAGCGAGCTTCGCAAGCACGTCGGTACGGTGCATGTCGGAGGCGACCTTGGATTGCTAGGGCGGAAGTTGTCGAATGTCCTTTTGCTGAACGCCTACGACAATTTGCTGAAGAAGTCAGTGCATGAGATTCCCGTCGGGATCATGAGCGAGATGCTTGGGTTCGACAGCAAGAACACGTCGGCACTCAAAGAGGCTCTCAAGAAGATCTCCACCACTCCGATCGAGTTCGATATCTTGCACGCGGCAGGAGACGAGGAGTGGGGCGTTACAACGCTCCTGAGTTCGGCAAATATTCGGAACGGGATCGTCACGTACGAGTACAGCAGCACGCTTGCGAACAAACTGGCAAATCCAGAGATCTACCTGCTCATCAACATAAACGTTCAGAAGCAGTTCAGTGGCGCGTATGCTCTCGCTCTCTACGAGAATTGCTTGAGATTCAAACGCACAGGGTCGACAGGGTGGATATCAGTTGATATTTGGCGAAGGCTTCTCGGCGCTGAAGCGTCAACGTACGACGAATTCAAGCACTTCAATTCGGAAGTGATCAAAAAGGCCGTGAAGGAAGTGAACACGGTATCGAACATCCTCATCACACCGGAGTACGAACGACAGAATCGTCGCGTCGCCAAAATCCGTTTCCTGGTCGAGGACAATCCCCAGAGATCGATGTACGACGAGAGTGATAGCGAGGAGCAAGCAGCGATCCGCGAATCGGAGACATATCGTCGACTCGTGAAGCTCGGAATTTCGGGCCGACTCGCCGTCGACTGGATTCAGCATGATCCAGATCGGGCGACCAGGACGGCTCAGTATGTTGAGCAGCAGATTCGGAACAAGAAGATCAAAAAGAACGCCGGCGGATACGCGCGCACGGTATTCGAAGGTGGGGGGGACATCGAGACAGTAGAGGTAATTGAGGAATCCGCGCGGCGGGCGCAGAAGGCCGTGATCGACGAAGCGGAGGCGGCGGCAGATGCAAGGTCGAAGCTTATCGCAACCGCGATTCGTGGCCTGTCAGAGAGCGAGCGGAGCGAGTTCGTGCGTCAGTACGCCGCATCCGGAGGGGCGGTCGGGTCATATATCGAGGCTGACGGGGTGTTTAAGAACGTTCTCGAGAAAACGGCGTTCACTGCTTGGCTCGCAGGTAGGATCGGCGAGACGCTCGCTTAATTGCAAAACGCTAGCCTAGACCAAGCTGACAGCGTTGGATCTTCTGACTCAGTGCGGCCAAGAAGGGACAGTCGGAAGCGCCAATC
This sequence comes from Burkholderia sp. HI2500, assembly GCF_002223055.1. Classification (NCBI taxonomy): domain Bacteria; kingdom Pseudomonadati; phylum Pseudomonadota; class Betaproteobacteria; order Burkholderiales; family Burkholderiaceae; genus Burkholderia; species Burkholderia sp. HI2500. Next base: position 39,686 of record NZ_NKFL01000009.1, read on the forward strand.
GGGCGACCGCTCACGGGCCGTGAGGGGCGCTCTATGGTAGTCTTCGACGTCGTCTGCGCATGCCCGAGTTTCGAGATAACCCACGGCAGCCCTTTGATGGTTGTCCCGCGGTAGCTACGTGCGCGAAGCAGTGAAACCGGCACGTGGAGTGGGTATTGAATAGGCTTAAGCTGAATCGAACAGCACAATCCTCAATAGGCCATGTACGTCAAAAAAATAACTCTCCACCGATTCAAGCAGTTCAAGGACACGACCATCCGATTGCAGTCGGGGCTTTCCCTCGTGGTGGGGGGTAACAATAGTGGTAAGTCTTCCCTCCTGCAAGCACTTGCGACTTGGCAGTTCTGCAAAACGCTGCTCGAAATTGAGAAGGGGCGAGCCGGCTGGCTACAAACGAAAACAAAAGCAGGTGTCGGGATGGGGATCGTGGACTTTACACCTTTGCAGATACCCTCGTTGAGCCATCTTTGGACGAATCTAAAATCAAACAAGGACACGGAAGCCGATGGCTACACGTTAAAGATTGGGGTCTATTGGGATCTTGATTCGGGGGAAGAACGTCACCTCGAGATAGGACTGTCGTTGGCCAATGACCGGTTGTTTGTCAAGACCACTTCGACGAACCTTTCGGAAGGCGATGTCATGACCAAAGACGGTAGTCCGATTGATGGCAACGTCCCGAGGATCGGGTACTTGCCGCCTTTTGCGGGAATCACGGACCGGGAAGCTAGGCTCACGCCAGCGATGCGTGAGCGATTAATTGGGCAAGGATTATCAGGTGGGGTGATCCGAAATGTGCTCTTCGAACTTCATGAGGAGAACAAGCGGAAACGGGCGAAAATGCGGGAAGGGAAGACAAAGATCAGCAACTCGGATCTCAAATCCCTACGGGAAAGTGACGCGTGGGAAATTCTTCTGAAAACAATCCAGTCGACGTTCGCGACAGAGATTAAAGTAGTTCCTTTCAACGAGCGGTACCATAGCTACCTGCGGGTTGAGTGCGTGAAAGGAGAGTTCAAAGAGGGAGCATTCAAAAAATTCCCGAAATACAACTCTCGGGACCTTATGGTCGAGGGTAGTGGATTCTTGCAATGGCTCAGCGTCTACGCGCTGTCCCTATCGCCGGACGTTGACGTAATTCTCCTTGATGAGCCCGACGCGCATCTTAATGCCACGTTACAAAAAGAGCTCGTTGTGGCATTACGCAAAACAACAGAGGCGACTGGTAAGCAAGTTCTCATGGCGACCCACTCTCCAGAACTCATCCGTTTCTACGACTACGACAAGATCTTGGCGGTCGCGAACAGAAAAGCTCAATACCTTGACGAGCCTGGGGGCAAAGTAAAAGTGCTTGGCGGCATCGGGACGATCCACACGCCGACGTTGCATGCGCTCATGGAGAGTAAGCGAATGTTGATCTTGGAGGCCGAGAGCGACGCGCGATTTCTTGGAATCCTGGCGGAGAGGGCGCAAATCGCCTGGCCCAAGAATGTCGTGCCGTGGTATTGGAATGGTCACGCGTCGGAGCGTCGACGACTCTTTTTACAGTTACAAAAGGAGATCCCAGGCCTCCAGGCCATCAGCATTAGGGATCGTGACGACGAGCCGGACGACACCGTAGGTGCGGACCTGATCGACAAATCGAACCCGCCCAAAAACGACGGATTCACGGCAATGAAGTGGCGGAGGCGGCACATCGAAAATTATTTGCTGTGTGAATCGGCGATTGCACGTGCCGCTGATAAGCCAGCGGATGACATTCGAGCGTTCTTCGCGGAGAAGCACGGATTGGCATTGCCGGCCGATACGACCGCTACGGACGTGTTGATTGCGGTCCGGGACGCCCATGGCAAGGAGATATTTACAAAGGGCGTCTGCATCAAGTCGACCTACAATCTCGCGCGAGAAGACGTCGCCAAGAATTTGGAGGAAAACGAGATCGCGCACGACCTTGTCACATTTTTTACCGCGCTCACAGAACTCGCGAAATGATCAACCGTTTCTTGTGAGCCGCCTACTGAAACGCCGGAGCTTTCGTGAACTACCCGAGCGCGTGTACGCGCGAAAGGCACATTTGACCGAGGCGGATGTCAGTCGGATGTGTGGAAAAGCCGTCATTCGCGCTCGGTATTCGAATGCCTCTTTCGGGTCGGGTTGAGCCAGTCGCGATTTGTCGGAGCGGCCACCGACCGGGTTCGGCCAGAAGACGACGGCCGCTGCCTCGTGAGCAGCGTCATCGAGGCGGCAGCTTGACTCGGTAACCGGACACCCGTGTGCATATGCCTCGCGATGGTTTAGGATCTTCGGGACAATGAGGCCAAGCACAGGGCAATGAAAAGACACGAACCAGTGTACAACGTATACACGTATTTCGAAGCCGACGAACTACGGGCCGTGGGGATCAAGCAGTACTTCCGGCAAGGGAGCGACGCCAAAAAACTAGCGTTTTTGCAAGAGCGCGCCATGCGCGATTTCTCGTCCGTGCGGCGCGTGCCGCTGGCCCGCTCGATGCCGCGCGAGGAGTACCACGCGATGGAACGCCTGGGCGAAACGACCCACATGTTCGAACCGCTGTTCCGCGAGGTCGGTGCGGGGATGGCCCCGCTGTTTTGCGTTACAGCGATCGTCGACGGCGTGCCCACGATCCACGTGAGTGTGCCGCTGGGGCCGCTCAACATGTCAGAGTTGCCGGAGGGCGTGGGGGAGCCTGGGAAAATGGACGACTACCTGTTCAAGTACATTAACGAGGAGGCCGGCACGTTCGACATGCCGGGCCTGATCCACGACGACTATTTCAAGGCCATACGGCTGCTGTTCAACAACCGGCACTTCATCTCGTGCCTCAAACTTCTGATGTCGTTCCTGGACACGATCGCGTACGTCGAGTTCGGCGACCGGCCGCCGCGTGACACGCCTGTGTTCATCGACTGGTTGCGCATGTTCTCCGGCCCGACCACGGCCGGCGCAACACCCGAAGAACTATGGGAGTTCCGCAACAGCCTGCTGCACATGTCGAACCTGGAGTCCCGCAAGGTCGCCGCCGGGAAGGTCGCCCGGCTGACTCCGTACGTCGGCGTCCAGGAGTACCCGCCGAGCGACGATCCCATGATGAAATACATCAATACCTATGGGTTGATTGAAGCGGTGGCGGCGGCGATCCAGCGTTGGATCACCTCGTACAACCACCACCCGGAAAAGATGCGCACGTTCGTCCAGCGTTACGACCGCGTGGTGTCGGACGATCGCCAGGCGTTTATTGCGATGCCGCCCGCGACGGGGCCAAGGGACGGGGCGACCGAAACCGCATGACGGCGTTTGGCGGGTCTTGCCCGTACATGCCGCTTGCCCGGTGGCATCGCTGTTCCTCGTTACAATCGTCGACAGACCAGCCCATACATCGGGAGCAGCATGGCAACCCTGTCCTCTATCGAAAAGCGGAAACTCGAACGCTTGCTTGGCATGAGCAGCGGCTATGTGCTCGACTTTTCCGACCGCACGTTTTCCCTTTTCTTCGAGGAGCACACTGGCCTGGACATCGACGATGCCAAATACCGGATCAATATGAGTTCGGGCTCCAAGGCCAACCGGATGCGGGGCTTTTGGACCATTGAACCCGACCACATCGTTGCCAAAGCGCTGGTCGCGATGATCGAGCACGCCAACGAATACGAGTGCCTTCCGGCCGACATGGACAATGCCCTGCTCGCCGACGTGCAGAATATCATCGACCGACTTCAACAAAACTCGGCGAGTCCGGTCCCGGAGGTCGACGCATTCACGGCCAGCGTCAACGACCTGGACTTTGAAGCAGCCGCGAAACACATACGAACGGCCATCGATCAAAACGAGCCGGCGACAGCGCTTGATCGCTTGCACGTGTTCACGATTAAGTTTCTTCGCACGCACTGCGAGCGCCGCGGCATTGAGGTGAACCGAGACAAACCGTTGCACAGCCTTATGGGCGAGTACGTCAAAGCGGTTCGAGCAGCCGGGCTGCTTGAGTCGGAGATGACCGATCGCATCCTGCGGAGCAGCATCAGCATCCTGGAAGCATTCAACGATGTACGCAACAACAAAAGCCTAGCGCACGACAACCCCATCCTGAACCACAGCGAGGCTCTGCTGATCTTCAGCCACATCGGTGCATCGATCCGGTTCATTCGAACGCTGGAAGGACGAGCGATGGACCGATCGCGTTGAACGTTGCGTCCAAGCCCGGACCGCGTATGGCCGTTACAACGGGGAAAAATCGTAGGCGACGTGGCCCTGTTCGGGTCGCTAGCAGAACTCACGCGCTGACGTCGGCAGCGCCCCGAGTAGCTCAGTCCGGTCGACGAGCTTGCGCGCAATCAGGTGCCGCACCTTGCCCTCGGCTTGCCACACGCCGTAGACGGCGAGCAATGCCGCGCCGAGCGCCTCCTTCCGATACGTTTCCAGCAGTTGCGGCCAGAGAATCACGTTCACCTGGCCAGTCTCGTCCTCGAGCGTCATGAACAGCACGCCGTTGGCCGTGCCCGGACGCTGCCGCACCGTGACCAGTCCGCAAGCGCGTGCGAGTTGCCCGCTGCGCAGCGTCGCCAACTGGTCGGCCGGTTGCAGGCGATCGAGCGTCAGGCGATCACGCAGCAGCGCGAGCGGATGCCGGCCGAGCGTGAACCCCATCGCGCGGTAGTCCGTCACGATCTCATTGCCCTCGGATGCTTGGGGCAACGCCGGCACTGCGTCGTCACGTTCAGTGCCGCGCAGCAGATCTCGATCCGGCACGGCAGCGGCCGCCAGCCAAAGCGCCGCGCGTCGGTTGCCGTCGGCGAATGAGCGGAGGGCGTTCGCGCGCGCGAGCACCTGCAGGTCGTGCCGATCAAGCCGCGCTCGGCGCGCGAGGTCCGCGACGTCGACGAAAGGCCGCGCTGCGCGTGCGAGCTCGATGCGGCCCGCGACATCCTCTCGCATACCGCGCAACAGCGAGAAACCGAGGCGCACGGGCGCCGACGTCGTCGGGCCTTCGATCGCGGAATTCCACGTGCTCACGTTGACATCGGCGGGCAGCACCTCAACGCCGCGACGCCGCGCGTCCTGCAGCAACTGCGACGGCGTGTAAAAGCCCATCGGCTGGCTGTTGAGCAGGGCGGCCAGAAACACGGTCGGTTCATGTCGACGCAGCCACGCGCTCGAGTAGACGAGCAGCGCGAAGCTGGCCGCGTGGCTCTCCGGGAAGCCGTACTCGCCGAAGCCTTTGATCTGCGCGAAGATCGATTCGGCGAACTCGCGATCGTAGCCGCGCGCGAGCATGCCGCTCACGAGCCGGTCGTGGTACGGCTCCAGTCCGCCCTTGCGTTTCCATGCCGCCATCGCGCGGCGCAGCTGGTCGGCCTCGCCGGCGGAGAAGCCGGCCGCCAGCATGGCGACCTGCATCACCTGCTCCTGGAAGATCGGCACGCCGAGCGTGCGCTTCAGCGCTTTCTCCATGCCATCCGACGGGAACGTGACGGGTTCCAGTCCCTGCCGGCGGCGCAGGAACGGATGGACCATCCCGCCTTGCACCGGGCCCGGCCGCACGATCGCGACTTCGATCACCAGGTCGTAGAAGCACTGCGGCCGCAGGCGCGGCAGCATCGACATCTGCGCGCGCGATTCCACCTGGAACACGCCCATGCTGTCGCCATCGCACAGCATGTCGTAGGTCGCCTTGTCCTCGACCGGTATGTCCTGCAGCTCGAACGTCTCGCCGCGCTTCTCGGAGATCATGTCGAGCGCGCGTCGCACCATCGACAGCATGCCGAGCGCGAGCACGTCGATCTTCAGGATCCCGAGCGCCTCGATGTCGTCTTTGTCCCACTGGATGATGGTGCGGTCCTCCATCGCGGCGTTTTCAACCGGCACGAGCCGTGTGAGCTTGCCGCGGCTGATCACGAAGCCACCCGAGTGCTGCGACAGGTGCCGCGGGTAGCCGAGCAGCTGCGCGGCGAATCCAGCCCACTGCTGGTTCAACGGCGCTTCGGGATCGAGGCCGGCCTCGGCAAACCGCTGCAGCAGATCCGCGCGCGAATCGAACCAGTGGTGCTGCTTCGCGACGCGATCGACGATCGCCGGATCCACGCCGAGCGCCTTTCCGGCTTCCCGCAACGCGCTGCGCGGCCGGTACGTCGTGACGGCGGCCGTCAGCGCGGCGCGATCGCGGCCGTACTTGCGGTAGATGTACTGCATGACCTCTTCGCGACGCTGATGCTCGAAATCGACGTCGATGTCAGGCGGCTCGTTGCGTTCCTTGGAGATGAACCGTTCGAATAGCATCGATTGCCGCGATGGATCGACCTCGGTCACGCCGAGGCAGTAGCAGACCGAGGAGTTCGCCGCCGAGCCGCGGCCCTGGCACAAGATGCCTTGCTCGCGTGCGAACTGCACAATGTCGTAGACGGTCAGGAAATACGCCTCGTAGTTCAGGTCCGCGATCAGCTGTAGTTCGTGTTCGATCTGCGCCTGCACGTCGATCGGGATGCCGGCGGGGAAGCGCCGCCGGGCGCCGATGTAGGTTTGTTCGCGCAGGTACGTCGCCGGGTCGGTACCGGCCGGCACCAGTTCGTCGGGATACTCGTACTTCAGGTCGTCGAGTGAGAACGTGCAGCGCCGCGCGACGCGTATGGTTTCCTCGAGCGCGCCGGCCGGGTAGAGGTTGGCGAGCCGCAGGCGTGATCGCAGATGACGTTCCGCGTTCGGCGCGAGCTCGTACCCGCACTCGGACACCGGCCGGCCGACCCGGATCCCGGTCAACACGTCCTGCAGCGGCTTGCGCGATCGAACGTGCATGAGCGGCCAACTGGTGGCCACCACCGGCACGCCGTGGTGCGCGGCGACGCGCTCGACCACGCCTCGGTGGATGTCGTCCATCGCACGCGCGTGCAACGTGAGCGCAACCCACGCGCGATCGCCGAACACGCGCGCGATCCACTCGACCTGGGCGTCGAGCCGCTGCTCGTTGGCTGGGAAGTCGGGCGACAGGATCGCGATGCAATCGGGCAGGGTGCGCAGGTGGGTGAATGGGGCTTCAGGGTGCTCGACATCGAGGGGCGCCAGGCGGTACGTGCCTTTCTTTCCGCGCATGCGGCCGAGCGAGATGAATTCGCAGAGGTTGCCGTAACCGTCCCGATTCATCGCGAGTGCAGTGAAGGCGAGCGCGGGTGAGCCGTCGGCGGCCGTCAGCCGGAAGTGCGAGCCGATGATCAGCGGCATGTTCGCGGCCTTCGCTTCGACGTGCGCGCGCACGGCGCCGGCCAGCGAGCATTCGTCGGTGATCGCGATCGCGCTGTAGCCGAGCTGCGCCGCGCGCGCGACGTATTCCTCGGCGCGTGACGCACCGTGCAGGAACGAAAAATCGGAGGCGGCTTGAAGTTCCGCGTAGGCGGGCAAGGCGCCGAAACTGCCGGCGTTCATGGTGAATCAACCGAACAGGCCGTGCAGGAAGAAGCGCGCTTCGCTCTCGTCGCTGGCCGTCGGCCGCTCCTTGTAGATCCAGTAGCAGATGCCGGCGGTGTCCTCGGCGACGAAGTAGTCGCGCGTCACGGTCTGCCCATCCTGCCAGCCGCCTTCGATGCGCTCGCCGGGCGATACCATGCGCAGCGGAGTGCCGTAGAACGGCCGATGCTGGCGCGTGAGAAGCGGCACGGGCTTGGCAAGCAGCCACGCCGGGCGTGGCAAATCCGCCGGCAGCGACGATGGCTTCGGCGCGTCGCGCATCGGCACCCATCGAGCGGCTGGCTCTGGACGGTAGTCGGCCATGGGAGCCGGGACGAGCACGTTCTCGGCGCCGAGCCGCGCAGTCAGCAGTTCGAGCAGCCGCGTGTGATCCTGCGGCGTGCCGCCAGGCTCCGGAAATAGCGAGTCGCTCGGTGCGGCTGCTTCCTGCACGCTGCGCGCGACCAGGCGCACCGCAATCACGGGGCCGGCGAGCTCGACGTGGCCGAGCCGTTCCTTGACGAGCCGGGTGAGGTGTTCCTCGAAGCGAGTGGGCGCGCCCAACGCAATTTCGATTTCGGTCGGCGCGATCGCCTCCCGGCCGCGCTCGTGCTCGAGCAACAGCGCGAACGCGGCGACGTCCAGCTGCTTCGCGGTGAGCCAGCCAGTCAGCTGCATGATCAGCCGGCGCGCAACGAACAGTAGTGCCTCGGCATGCTCGACACGATCCATCAGTTCGACGCGCGTGTCGAACGACGGCGGCATTTCGATCCAGTCGTAAGGCGCCGGCGCGGTGCCGGCGACCTGGTCGAGCCAGTCGAGCAGCTGCGTGCCGCAGCGCTTTTTCAGCCCGGCGCGAGGCAAGCGCTGCAGATCGGCCAGCGTTTCGCAGCCGAGATCCTCAAACCAGTTCGCGTAGCGCCGAGCGTCCGGCGCCACGACGAGCGGCACGCGCGCGAGCGCGCGGCGCAGCGATCGTGCGGATAGCGCGATGCCGCCGCGCAGGCCGCGGGCAACCATCCACGCGGCCGGGCCCGACGACGCCACGGATATCGCCGCGGTGACGCCGAACGACGCGACGACGTCGCGCACGCAGTGGCGCAGCGCGCGGATGCCGTGGAAGAGGCGCAGGCTCGCCGTCACGTTGAGCACCACGACTGCTTCCTCGGCGTCGACGACGCTCGGCGTGAACTGCAGGAGCGCATAGGCAACGCCGAGCACGAGCTCGCGCTCGCGCGCGGCGTCGCGCTCGCGGATCTGCGCGTCCGGCGCGAGCGACAGCACGCCACCGCGGCGCATGCCGGCGACCACGCCGAGCGCACGCGCGGCGAGATCGAGCGCCACGACGCGGCCGCCCTCGAGCACGACGAGCCCGCGCGCATCGTCAGGCGACGGCGCTGGCGATTGCGGCCGGAACACTTCGAGATTGAGGTGCGGCAGATGCACGCCGATCCAGACTTCCATGGCGGTTCAACAAAATCGGCGAGGGGGACAAGGGAACGAACAGCGGCGTGTCGCGTGCTGGCCCGCGGCGCTTCACGAACGTGACGTCGACGCCGTCGCGCTTCGGCGCCAACGCGAGCCGCAACGGTGCCGGTGACGCGTCGCGCGCGGCGGCCGCCGGCCGGAACAAGAAGAACAGCGCCTGGCCGCTCTGCGCGGCCAGATTGAGCCGCCGCAACGCGTCCGCACGAACGTGCGACTGCCAAAGCAGCACGGCGGCGCACGTACCGGCCCGCAACACCTGCTCGGTGGCCCACAAGGCGTCAGCCGTGCGCGGCGCCGGCAGCGTGACAAAGCTCGCCGGATCGATGCCCCAATACGCGAGCGCCAGCGGTTGCAGCGCGTGCGGTGGCTGGATCAGGACGACCGGCTTGCCGGCCGCGCGCGCGAGCACGGGCGCCAGCAGCCGGAGCTCGCCGATACCCGGCTGCGGCGCAAGCAGTTCGACCAGGGCGCCAGCCGGCCAGCCGCCGCCGGGCAGTTCGGACGTCAGTTCCGGATGACCCGTGTCGACGGCGCGGGTGCTTGAGCGGGCCAGTTGGCTGGCTCGCCATAAACCCGGGTGGATGGCTTCAGGATGGGCGAGGACAGGATGCATGGGGTCAGTTACACAAACACTGTACATTTATACAGTATATGCGAGACATGACCGCCTCTCCAACTCCTGCGTTTACGCCGCCAGCTGGTGCTCGTAGTACGGGCGCTCGTGGTCGGCGAGGATTTCGCGCAGCTGCGCACGCCGGGATGGGTCAGGCGCGAGCCACGCATCGACGTTGGATGACTTGATCGGCACGATGCAACGGTTGTGGCCGGCGGCCGCTACTTCGGGCGGCGGATCGTCGGTGATCGCCGCAAACGACCAGAGGTCGTCTGCGCCGGGGATCTCGGTGCGCGTCCACAAGCAGGCGAGCTGCATCGGCTGTGGCGGTGTCGGATCGAAACGCAGTACGACGTCCTTCCCGTCGCGGTCGACATGCTCGAAAAACGTGTCGGCGAGCACGATGCCGTGTGTGAAGCCAAATACCTTGCGCCAGGCCGTGGCGAGGCTCGAGATTTTGGCGTTGTAGGTTCCCGGCTTCTGTTTCTCGTCCGCCTCGGTCCAGCCCGGTATACGGCAGCGGTACCGCATCGGTACGACCAGCCGCTTGCCGTCGAGCTCGATCAGCACGGGCGCATACCAGCCGGGGAAGATCCTCGAATCACGCTCCTGCAGGTCCTGCCGGCGAAGATCGTCGAGCCCACGCGTTGCCGCATCGATCTTGTCCGTGGCGATCCGGACGTCCTCGCTGGCCTTCTTCGTGACCTTCACGGCGAGTTTCTTCTCCGCGGCTGCAAGCCGCGTGCGCTGCTCGAACAGATCGGCCTCAAGCTTCCGGGTTCGCTGGTTTCGATACGTGGCGATCGCTGTCGAGATTTCTTCGTCGACACCGGCGAACGCGGCGTCGACCGCTTTCGGGATCTTGATGTCGGCCCCGGATGCGCGCGCGAAGAAAATGCGCCTGAACGTTTCGATGTCCATGTCGGCGCCATAGCGCCGGACGTACTCCCGGTAGTTGGCTTGGATCTTGGCGGAATAACACATCGTCGTCCCCGGTGCGCATCGGCTCGCAGACAGGGTACCGCAAGTTTTAGCTAACGGAAGTGCGCGGGACGTAGTGCGGCCTGCATCTGGCCATCCCGACCTGCACGATCTCTAGCGGGAGAGTTGCTGCGGCGATGACGTCTATCGAATCAACGCACGTGAAACTGCATGTATGCTGTTGGCGAGCCGCGACGGATTCACGGTTTGTTTGTCGGCGGTGGTTGAGGGCTGTTTCGCGATACGAAGCGGTAAAGAATCGCAAATCGATGTCGATATCATCGTGTAGGCCCTGGAGGGGTGCTATTTTGGCCGTGCACCTGGGCGTTCACGATGTCGGATAAGTTTCAACAACAATCACATCGTATGTTGACAATAAAAAATAGAATCTTTTGTAGAGGGTCGATGACAGTGATTGCTCAAGCCACTGTCGTTGCAACTTTTATCTCACTAAGTTTGATTTATGCTGGGGACGTCATGGCGGAAGATAGCAAGCACAGAATCGAAGAATCGAAGGAATTTTGGATAAAGAAGCTTGGTCTGGAGGCTCATCCCGAGGGCGGATATTATAGATACGTGTTCGGTTCTAATGTGGTTCGGAAAACGGCAAGCGGTGCTGAAAGGAAAGACTACAGCGGAATTTTCTTTATGGTGACACATGACAGTCCGTCCCATTTTCATCAGATGGTATCCGATGAAATATGGTATTACCACGCCGGTGCCACGTTGACCATGCATGTTATTGACGAAGCCGGGAAATATCACACGACACGCATTGGTCCCAATCCGGATCGCGGCGAGGTACTATCCGCAGTGATGCATGGTGGGTGGATTTTTGGTGCATCGGTTGATTCGGGTGACTATACTCTGGTGAGTTGTGCGGTCGTGCCTGGCTTTGATGATTCTGATTATAGAATACTAACTCAGTCTGAGTTATTGGGAAGATATCCGGAGTATCGAGATATAATCATGAAAATGGCGTATCAAAGTCTTCCAAAGTAACGCGCCAGATTTTATGTTGAAGCATCGCTGATTTGTTGTTTGATTGTCGTTTGCGTGGATGAATTTTGGACCGGGGTCAATCATGTCAATGGCGAACAGTATTCCAACCTGCCAGGTAGAGGCGATCTTCCCGAAAGATGGTGAGAAGCGCCTGTCGGTGGCAAGAGTCCGTGTGAATGACACGGGCGTATCGCTGAAGCTTCCGGTCGGCGAGCTGCTTGAAGCGGAATGGATTGAAAAATTTTCTGTAAACGATGTTGCACTACTTGCGACGGTGAATGCCAACGACGTGCGAATACAGAATATTACTGAGAGAAAGTCGCATTTTCCCTACGCAATTATATATCTCACTGCACTATTTAGCGTCATGTTGATAACCACCAATCTGATTGGTGACAGCATATCGACTATAAGTTTGCCGTTCCTCCCGGGATACAGTGTGTTGTTTCCGACGGCCCTGGTAGTCTTTCCGCTAACATATTGCTTTGGGGCCTGCATAACGGAGACGTATGGTTTTGTTGTAAGTCGACATGTTATATGGGGCTCTTTTTTGGTGAATGTTCTGGTTGTTGCGATTATTCTGTCTCTCGAAAAAGCAGGGTTGCTTGAGGGGAGCATTCTTGGAGTGTCGCAGCAGATGATGAGGGCGTTGGGTGCTTCGGCGGTTGGTTATTTTGCTGGCGAGCTCTCTAACTCTCTGATGGTGTCCAGGTTGAAGGTGGTGTTGAAGGGGCGGGCGCTGATTTTTCGCTTTATTGCGGCCAATGCTGTCGGTGCGGTTCTGGATAGCGTGCTTTTCGGGACTTTGCTGTTTTATGGAACGGTGTCGACGGATTTGCTAGTAAAAATTATTATCGCGCAAATTACGGTAAAAGTACTGTACGAAGTGATTTTCTCGGTGCTGTTTTCGCGAATCGTTGTTTGGATAAAGGCACGCGATGGTGTTGATTATTTCGATTATAAAGTCAGCTTCATTGGCAATTAGCGGGAGATAATTATTTCAAGAACTTTGCCGACGACGTCCTGGTTCTTGATCTTTTGAGGGTGGCGCTTTGACGTTGATTCGATGTCGTAGCCGGTGAGCGTCTCCCCATCAGTTACCTTTACGATGCGGTACGTATGCGGATCGATCTCGACTAAAGCCAAATCTCCGGAATCGAGCGACTCGTACTCTCCTACGACCAGGATAGAGTTGGGTGGCAGGGGTTCGGTGCGGCTCTTCGCCTCGAGGGCAACAGCGAAGCTGCTCGAATTTATGTTTGCCACTTTAATCCAGCGCTGATCATGTCGTGCGGCGGTTGCGGCCTGGCGAGCGTCACGAAGCTTGCTTTGCTCGTATACAGGCACGAATCCCTTGTTCTCCTCCTCGAAGAGCGTAGAGATCGGGACAGAAAAGAATCTAGCAATTGCCGAAATCGTGCTCAGCCTCGGATCGGTCGTCTCTCCTGACAGGAGGCGGCTTAGCGTCCCTTGATTCAGATTGATCGCGCGCGACAACTCCGCGTCGCTGACGCCAGCCTCCTGCTGGAGGTGTTTGACCGAGGCCACAAAGGTGGCAGCTAAGCTCGCAAGATCTTCTTTTTTCTTCACGCGAAGGATCCGACCCTAATTACTGTTCGACGAAGCACTTGAAAATTTTCAAGAGCCTGTTAGAGTTGGTGACGCCGTTCGGTCGTGGGGTGGTGGGGCATCGCTGTCACACTGGACGGACATAGGTCTTCGGGGGAAGACTTGCAAAATGTGTTGTTTTGCAATGCTGTTTGTGTTCTAATGCAATGCAATAGACCACGCATTGCTCGAAATTGAATCGAACCATCCGAATCGGGAGCTATCGTTTTACTATCCTCCAGTTGAGCACATTGGAGGGTGGGTTGAGCAAGATTACTGAGGCGGAATTTAGGGACGCTGCGAAGAACAATGCTATCAAACATGCGGCGGTGCTGCGCACGGATGAGGGCTATCTCTTCGTCGTCGAACTGTCTTGGAAAGAGGGCACGCACACACTGTATACGTTTCGGAATGAGCCGAGAACGTGGGCAAGCCTGGATAGGATGATGAAGTATTTCGAGAAACATGAGCTGAACGTGAACGCGATCAGCTTGCAGTGGAATCCCAAAGAAGTCAGGGGAAAGTAAAAGGCTGATAGAGATAGAGGCGGTTGGCATCAGTGCTACCAACACTGACGCCAACCTAGCCACAGGGGCGCTCGTGCGAGAACGTAGTGAGTTCTGAGCGAGGCCCAATAGGTTATCGAGCGAGGCCCACCAATGGCTGGCTGTATTGTATGCGATCTTGATCGCTCTCGGATATTTCTTATATCCGTAGTTATCCTGAATTCGCTACTAATCGGAACGAATGCGCGTGCCGACTGTATCGACGATGCGGCCGCCTACCATCATGTCAATCCGGCGCTCGCGCACGCGATCGCGTCGGTCGAGTCGCGCTTTTCGCCTGTCGCGTACAACCGCAACGCGAACGGCAGCGAAGACATCGGTCTGATGCAAATCAATTCCAGCTGGCTCCCGACGCTCTCGCGCTTCGGGATCTCGCGCGCTGCGCTGTTTGACGGCTGCGTAAACGCCTACGTCGGCACCTGGATCCTCTCGCAAAACATTTCCCGCCTCGGTTTGACGTGGAACGCCGTTGGCGCGTACAACGCGGCGTCGCCACGCAAGCGCGTCCAGTATGCACGGCGCGTCTACTCGGAACTTTTCCGGTTCACTCCTGGCGTGGCGTCGCCGCAATCGGATCTCCCGGTAAGCGTTGCTCCGATAACTCTGAACAGCACTGCAGGTGGCCAGGCAGTGGCCGCGACGGAATAGGGGCGCCCGATGAATTCGAACAATCAAGCGCACTTTTGCAAAACAGTAAGCACTACGAACGGCTTATGCCATCTGCATACTGCGGCAACGATCAGCCTCCGACCTCTTACCAGCCGACGCGAGCCACCTCACTCGCGTCCCGTCAGCCCCACCCCCCTCGATGCCGGGCATGACGGCTTCGCCGGCCGCGTAGGCCCCGCTTCCGGCGCTTTTTTATTCCTTGTGATTCCCGGGTTTTGGGCGATCGCCACTCGAGAACGTTATCCAGACCACGGAGGCCCGATGAGACGGCCACGAATTTTTAGCATGGCTCGTGCGGGTGGTCTTGCCGCACTCGTGATGATCGCTTTGTCCGGTTGCGCGACCAGTGGCGACGGCTCGACGGCGGATTGGGCACCGGTTGCGCGTCAGACCACTGGGCGCTATCAGCGCGTGTGCACTCTTCCGCCGAGTGCAACGGCATCCGCCCAGGTAGCTGCGCAGCCGCGCGCATCGTCCGCTAGTTCGCTTGCTGCGGCCTTGGCGCCGAACGCGCCCGGCTTCGATCTGCGTGCGGACGACAAGACGTTGTCTATCTCGCTCGCGCGTTGGGCCAGCATGACCAGTGTGACGCTGCGCTGGATGACGGCGCTGCAGGTACCTGTGACCGCCGATAGCCACGTCGCAGGCGATCTGCCTGCCGCTATGAAGTCGATCTTGGCGGCGATCACCGAGGCAGGCTATCCCCTCACGATCCTGCAGGTTGCCGACGGCAAGACGTGGATCGTCACGGACGCGAACGATCTGAACAGTAAGCCGCTGTTCGGAACTGCGGCGACGAACCTGGCACAGGTACCGAAGGGGGCGAGCGATGCGCAAGCACATTGAGTGGCCGCTGCGCGGCGCGCTCGCGATCAACATTGCGCTGGCGGCTGTTGCGCCTGCGCACGCGGCCGACCAGGTGGCAACGTCCAGCGCGCCGGCAATACACCTCGCGCCTTACCTTCCTCGCTACACCCCCCCGGCAGCGCCGACGCCGGTCGTTGTCGCGCCGGCAGCCTCCACTGGAACCTCATCGTCGTCGGGAGGGGTTCCACCGCTGTCGTCCGATTCGCTCGTTGCGCTTGCCGGACAGAACTCGGCGAGCAATGTCGCGCCCGCCGCTTCATTGTCGCCGTCCGAAACTGTGGTGGCAGCGCCTGTTACCGATGCGCCGTCGAAACCGATGCACCACCTGACCGGAGGAGTGTCGCTCGAGTCTCAGCTGCGTGAGTGGGCGAAGTCGGACGGATGGACGCTGTCCTGGAACGTGGGCCCCGACTGGATCGTGCCGAACGACACGGATTACGTCGGTGATTTTCCGGAGGCCGCGACGAAGGTCATCCAGGATTTGGCTGCCAACGGCGCAGATGTTCGCGGTGATGGCTATCCCGATAACCGGACATTCGTTGTCCATGAGGCGGGGAACGACTAAATGCGTGCTTCCTTTCTGTCACCCGCGCTTGCGCTCGTACCGGCCGTCGCTTTGACGCTCACCGCGTGCGCGATTCGCGACATTCGCAACGAGCAGCAAGTTGCGACCGACCAGACTCGCGCGCAGATTGCGCAAGCTCCGACGAGTCGCCCCGTCGTCAAGATGCATAAAGGGGCGTGGCTGATGGGCGAACAGATCGTCGCCGGAAAGCCGCAGCCGGCGATCTACGACAAGCCGGTGTCCTATACGTATCCGGCTGGGTCGCTGACGGAGGTTGCTCAGTGGATCACGCGCATGACGGGCGTGCGCACTGAAATCGATTCGTCCGTCACGAGCTCGACGCCGATGCAGGCGTCGTTCTCGGCACCTGCAGGCGGGGCGATGTCGTCGCCTCTGCCGCCCGGCGTGCCGGGCATCCCGCTCGGCCAGCCGACTATTCCGGCCGCGGCCGGATCGACGAACCTCGATTCGGCGCGCGTACTCACCTACAAGGGCACGTTCAAGGGATTTCTCGATCAGCAACAAGCACGCTTTGGCGTTTGGCATCGCTATCGCGACGGCGTGATCACGTTCTTCAAGCGCGAAACACGTGTGTTCCCGTTGCCGGCGCTCTCTGAAACGTCCGGCATGGAAAGTTCGATCACGACCAGCTCGAACTCGGCGAACGGCGCAAGCGGATCAAGCGGTGGCGGCAGTTCGAGCGGCACATCGGGCGGAAATTCCCAACTCTCGACGCTGAAGGTCACGATCGCGCCGTGGAAGCAATTGCAGACGACCGCCTCGGCGATCGCTGGCAACGGTGCTACGGTCACGGCCGATCCTGACCTCGGGGTGTTGGTTGTGACGGGTACGCCCGCACAATGCGACGCCGTCGATGGCTGGATGAAATCGCTGACCGCGATGTACAGCAAGACGATCGCGGTGGACATCCACCTGTATTCGGTACAGACGGACCACGACGAGAATTATGGCCTGGATCTCGCGCTCGGCTACAAGAGCGCGACCGGCCATACGTCGGTCGGAATCACGGGCGCGCCGGTACCGTCGATCAGCGGAGGTGGTTCCGGCATGAGTTTCGGTGCGAGCATCCTGACCGGGCCGTTTTCGGGTACCAAGGGCGCGGTCAAGGCGCTGTCGAGCCTCGGCAACGTCACCACGCTGCTGTCGAACGCGGGCGTCACGCAAAACGGGAAGAAGGTCACCCTGCAGGATGGCGAACAGATCCCGTATCTGCCGCAGACACAGAGCACGTTGGCAGCTAACGTCGGGTCATCGTCGTCGGCAACTGGACAATTTCAGCCGGTCGGCTTCACCGGCCAGTTCTTGCCCAAGCTCGTCAACGGCACGATCGTGATGGATTTTTCGCTCACGTTAAGTCGCCTGATCGAGATGGTGTCGCTGCCTGCGGGTTGCAACTCGAACAGCACGCAGTCGTGCCTGCAGATGCCGCATCTTAAGAATTACGACCTGCAGCAGATCGTGCCGCTGAAACCCGGCGAATCGCTTGTGCTGGTCGGCATGCAACGGTCGGACAACAGCACGCAGGACAACGGCGTGGGTTCCCCTTTCAATCCCATCCTGGGCGGCGGTGTCGACGCGCGCCAGCAGCGCACGCTGCTCGCGATCGTGATCACTGCACGACTGCTGTGAGGCCGCGCATGAACATCCGACCGCGTTTCTATCCGTCATCCGTTCGCGTTTCTGCGATGACTGGCGCGCTGCTCGCATTCGCACTGCTGTTCGCCGTGCATCCCCGCGCGAACGGCGCACCGACATTGCCGGTGCCTGCTGGTGCCACACCGGCACCGCAAGCCAGTGCGACGATCGCCGCCCCTGCCTCAGCGCCGGCCTTCGCCCTTACCACGTCCGAAAGCGATGAACTCGCCGCGCTCCAGGCACGCATTCCCGTGCTGCGCGCGAAGAAGGAAATCGCCGAGCTCGAGGCCGCGATCGATAAGGCGAAACATCCGGTGTCGGCCGGCATGCCGCCGGCCTTGAGTGGCCCGCTGCCGGGTTTGGGTTCGCCTGTTCCTGGTGCGCTGTCGACCGGCATTCGTATGCCATCGGTCAGCGACATTAGCTTGTCCGGTACGGGTTCGTACGATGGTCGAACGATGGCGACGCTGGTGGTCAGTGGCGTTGAGCGCGACGTGACGATTGGCGACACGCTCGACGACGGCTGGAAGGTCGCTCGTATTGAAGGCAACCGCGTCCAGTTGGCGCGTGGTGGCCGGGTGCGGTGGGTGAGGTTCTGACCATGCTCACGATCGTGACGCTTCCCGATTCGAGCGTGCGCTACGCGCTCGGCCTCACATGGGAGCACGAGCCCGTCAAACCGAAGCCCGCGGCGCTGCGTGAGCGCGCCCGGCGGCTCGGTCGCTTTGGCATCGTGCGTCACACGGCGACAGGCGTCTACCAGGCGGGCTATGGTGAACTGCCGCCTGGCACGAAGGGGGCAGGACGCATCCGCGCGCTCGCGAGCCTCGCGGCCGAGCAGTATCCGTCGCCGTGGATGGGCGTGTTCAAGCTGACCGACGACGCGTATTGGCTGATCGCGGTTCGCGACGGCGAAATCGTACCGGGCGGGGACCATTTTGGTAGCCGCGACGACGTCATTGCTGCCCGAGATGCGTTGCGTGCGCAGGAAAGCTGGCACGAGCACGATGGGACGGTCGCAAACCTCGCGGAAATTGTTGGGCTCGCGGTGCCAGAGCGTGGCTTGCGCGACCTGCAGGCATCGGTCCCGCGGGTCGTATGGGCCGGAGCGATTGTGGTGGGTGTCAGTGTTGGGACCGCTGCTGGTGTCGTGTTGTGGGCGCAGCAGCAGGAGGCGAAGATCCTTGCTGAACAGCAGAGACTCGCGGATGCACGGCGTGCGCAGCGCGAGGCAGAAGCGGCGATTCCGCCGTGGACGAAGCTGCCGGCACCTTCGGCGTTACTGAGTGCTTGCTCGCAGGCTTGGCACGATCAGCGGCTGGCACGAAAGGGGTGGACACTTGCGAGTTGGCGTTGCGAACAGCAAGGCGCGCTGCTCGCGCTGACGATGAACTGGACGCGCCAAGGCGGCACGGCACTCGATGCGCCCGGCGCGCTGAGCGATCCCGATCATTCGCAGGAGTCCCGGACGCAAGACGCGACGTTGCAGCCGTCATCGGCGCCGGCTGCACTCGCCGACATCGCGCGGCGCACGATCCTGACCTTTTCGCAAACGCGCTCGGTGCCGCTCACGCTGGATCCGCCGCCGAAGCCGGATACAAGCGGCAAGACTCGCGATGCCGACGAGCTGCCGTGGCAAGCACGCGGGGCGGCTTTCACGTTCGATGTGCCGCCATGGATGCGGTATAGCGCGGATTTCGATGCGACGCCGGGCTTGCGGCTCGCGTCGATCGCTTACGACGCAGCCAAGGGGGAGTGGACCGCACAGGGCACGTTGTACGCGTGGACGAAACTGCCGGATGCCCCGGCCAACACGCGGCCGTTGCCGGTGCCGGCAGGAGCGAAATCATGAAGTCGCCACGGACACTGATCGCATCGGATGCGATGGCGCTGGTCGCGCCTGACGCGGCTGCGGTGTCGCCAGTGAGCCTGGTGCCGGCGATCGGCACTCGCCCCGATCGGGTTGACGTGCCGGAGCATCTGCAGTCGAGCGTCGTTGTTGCGATGTCGGCTAACGCCGGTGATGCAGACGTCAAGGTGATGATCTACATCGACCATCGCGTCAAAGGCTCGGCGGCCGTGCGGACGTGGCTGAAGCGCCTAGACGAACTGAAGATCGGTTACGCCGTCGACTCGGTCACGGTCGACTCGCTTGAGCGTCTGCGTGGTCAGCATGCGATCGCTCGGCGTGATGATCCGATGCAGGCTACGCAAGCACGGGCGCTATCGCTTCTGTCGCTGGCGGCTGCAGCTGGCGCCAGCGACGTGCATATTTTGGTGCGTCGTAAGCATACGGATGTGCAGGTGCGGATCCACGGCGATCTGCACACATCGGATGCGTTCTCGATGCACGCTGACGAAGGTCGGCGGCTGATCGGCGCGATTTATCAGGGGCTCGCGACGAACAAGCCGCCCGAGCTGAAGCCGCTGGACTTCCAGGACGCTCAGATCGACGGTGAAACGCTCGTGGGGACCGCGCTGTCGACGGTGCGGATTATTCGAGGGCCGTCCGTACCAATTACGCACGGAGGCGGATTCCTTGTGGCCCGGCTGCAACGTCGTCCGGACGCGGTGCCGACCAAGTCGCGTCGGGATGCGATTCGGGAGTTGCGACTCAGGGCCCCGACTCGTCCTGAACAACCGGAGAACGATCCCGCGTGGAAGGGGTTCGCGCCTGCGCAAGTCGAGCGGATGCGGCGGATTGCGCACCGTCCTAACGGACTGGTGGGATTGACGGGGCCTGTGGGTAGCGGCAAGACGCAGGCGATCTTCCATATGGAACGCTATATCGCTCAGCGCTTTCCGGAACGTCGTCAGATCGCAATGGAAGATCCGCCCGAGTTTGAGAAGGACTGGGACGTTCAGTTGGTCGTTGGGGTGCACACCTTTATGGATCTGCTGCGCGAGACATTGCGCATGGATCCGAACATGCTGTTGGTCAGCGAGCTGCGTGCGCCAGAGGAGGCACATACGGCGCTTGAGGCAGCGCTGACCGGTCGCCTTGTGCTGACTACGCTGCACGTTATCGATCCGTACTACTTCTTCGAGCGCCTCGAGGACATGGATCCGGTACGGCTCTCGCGCCGCAATACATGCAACTCGGAAAAAGTAATTGCTGTGATTGGCATGCGACTACTGCCGCGGCTGTGCGAACACTGCCGCGTGCCGCTTGTGGACGCCGCGGCCGATGCGGTGCCAGACGAAGTGCTGCGCGCACTCAACACGTGGGGCGACACGCTGAACGTCCACGTGCGCGGGCCCGGCTGCGAGCACTGTGACGGGCTGGGGACAGTCGGGCGGGTGGTTGCAGCTGAAATCATCGAAACAGATGTCGCGTTGATGTCGGACCTGCGGACGTTGCCGCTCGATGAGGTGAAGCGTCAGCACCGAGCTCGACCGGACGCTGATTACTCGATGCTGGCGTATGCCGTCGCGAACGTGCTGGCCGGGCGTGTAGATCCGAACGCGGCGCAGTCTCAACTGAGCGTAGAGGTCCGGAACGGCGAACGACTGCCGACATTCGAGGAGCTTGCACCGTGAACGGATTCTCTTTCCCGCTGGTCGGCTCGCTGTTTAGCCGTCGTCGACCGCGCGATAGGGCGCTGTCGTGGGGGCTGCGCCTGCGCATCTACGAGGATGCGATCCAGTTGCTTCCGCAGGGTCAATCGCCCACGCACGTGCTGATGCTGCTGCGCCAGAGTCTATTGCGTCGCAAGAAGCGGGCAGCGGCCCAGCAGATCCACCGCGTGTACCTCGCGCTTGAGGATGGCGCGTCATTTGCGCAGGCGCTTGGTCCGGGCTTGCCGGACATGGAGCGCAGCGTGTTGGAGATTGGCGAGCGCTCGAGTGAAGGTGGATTGCCCAAGGCAATGCAGCAAATCATCGACACGCGCGCACGCATTCTCCGGATTCAGTCCGTCGCGTGGTCGAGCATCATCGACCCGATCGTCTACGTGATCTGTATGTACGGATTTTTCTATGTCGTCGGCCAGCAGGTAATGCCGTCGATCGAACTGATGTTGCCGCGTGAAAAATGGACAGGATGGACGGCGCTGCTCGGTTGGTTTGGTGATCTCGGGCAAGGCTATGCACCGGCGATCGCGGCGGTGCTGGCCGCTGCGTTCGTCGCGGCAACCGTGAATGCGTTGCCGCGCTGGATTGCACGGGTGCGGGTTTGGGTCGAGGAAGCGTACTTCGTTTTTACGGTGTACCGCGAGTTCGAGGGTACGCGCTGGTTGCTGAATCTGGTCACGCAGGTCAAGGGTGGCGTGCCGCAGGCCGATGCGATCGCGCAACAGATTCGCCGCGCGTCGCCCTGGCTCGCATCACGGTTGCGACCAGTGTACCGGGCGCTGGTTGAAGGTCATCCGTTGGGCGATTCGCTTCGGCGTTCGGGCCTCGGGTTTCCGTCGCCGGATCTGATTGAACGGATCGCGACGCTGGACGGTGCGGAGGGTGGCGCGGACGCACTCGAGAAGCTTGCACACACGCATGCCGATGATCTGGAAAAGCGTATGCGCCGGATATCAAAGACGGTCGGTGGTATCTGCCTGTTCGTGATTTTTATGGTGATCGGCCTTGTGCAGCTCGCCAGTAACGGTTTGATCGGGAACATGGCCGGCTCGATCGGGATGTAGGCATGGCGGTCATCAATTTTGGGTAATGCAAGCGCAGCGCAGGAGATAGGACATGGGTGACTTACTGGCAACCTGGTACGGCAAGCTGTTGGTGCTGTTGGGCATAGCGGCCGCAGCAGGCGTGATCTATGCCGCGTCGGGCGGCAACAAGGTTTCGTCGCAGGTGAGCGATATCACGATGCTGCAAGGCAGTGCACGGCAGCAGCTGGGCGATACGCCCAACGGTTACATGAACTTCACGACGGGCAACACGGCCAACCTGATTACGGCGGGCATCGTGCCGCCGGGAATGGTCCGCAACGGCAATCTGACCAGCAAATGGGGTAGCGGTATCACGCTCGCGCCCACGAACAATAACGCGCAAGGCGTGATCACGTTGCAGGTGATCAACAATCCGAAAGACTGCTCGCAACTCGTGACGACCTTGCGCGACTACGACACGCTTGTGGTCGGGGGGACGACTTTCACACGAAATGCCTTGCCGGATGGCAATACGGCGGCAGCGGTGTGTGCCGGTAACAACGTGACGCTTCAGATCACGTTCAGCTAATCGAAGTAAGAGGGGCCTTGCACTGCGCGAGCGGTGCGAGGCCAGTCGGATAGACGTCATTGGAGAAGCAACGATGCTGTCGAATCAAGAAGCGTTCGGGAAAACTGAGCAGCACGAGTTCCTTGTCGAGTCGGGAGACGGTTCGCTCGTGGCGCTGAGTTTCTCCGATTTGTACCTCGAGGCCGGCGATACGGCATGGTTCAAGACCTATGCGAACGACCCGATTCGACATGAAGTTGGGTT
Organism: Burkholderia sp. HI2500; assembly: GCF_002223055.1. Classification (NCBI taxonomy): domain Bacteria; kingdom Pseudomonadati; phylum Pseudomonadota; class Betaproteobacteria; order Burkholderiales; family Burkholderiaceae; genus Burkholderia; species Burkholderia sp. HI2500. The sequence goes on from NZ_NKFL01000009.1 coordinate 62,580, forward strand.
CGACCAACGCGATGCGATCGCGGTGCTGAAGCAGTATCTCGAGTCGATGGTCACGAAAGACGACTTTCGTTTGAAGTGGGATGGGGTGTCGATGCGCGGCGCTCGCTTCGAGACGATGGCTGGTCCCCTCTATGTTCTGCGTCGTCATGCACCGGCCGCGCTGCCGTTCGATGCTCTTGGCTATGGCGAGCGGATCGAACGCGCGTTGCTGTCACCCGCGATGCGCGGTCGCGTGATCCTGCTAACGGGAGGTACGTCGAGTGGCAAAACGGTCGGTGCGACGTCGCTGACTGTCGAGTGGATGAAGCGCTACGGCGGGGTGGGCTACACGATCGAGAACCCGATCGAGGTCGAGATCGAAGGTGTGTACCGCGGCGAACACGCGACCGGCACGCTGTATCAGAAGGAAGTGGATGAAGACTCGGAGTTCGGTTTGGAAATCCGACGCCGTCAACGCGGTGCTCCGAATTTGATCCTGGTGGGCGAACTGCGCACGGCCGATGCCGTTGTGCAGGCACTGCTTGCGGCAGCGTCTGGTGTGCTGGTGATTGCCACGTACCACGCTGCCGATCAGATTACCGGGCTGCAGCGTCTCGCGAGTATGGTGCGCGACGCGGGCGCCGATTCAGGGTTGTTCGCGCACGGCATTGGCGCGGTGATTCACCAGGAGTTGCAGCTGACCGAGCGTGATGACGATATCCATCGTCAACTGCGCGTCACGCCGTTGATCGTGGCGGGCTCTCGCAACGAGAAGGGTATTCGGTCGCAGCTGCACGGGACAGATTTCCGGCAGATGGTGTCGGATATCGATCGTCAGAAGCGCGTGATGTCCAGCGCGTCGCTGGACGTGGAGTTCTGAATGGGCCGGCTCTTTCCGTTCGTGGTGCTGATGGTGGCATTGGGGCTGATTGCCGGGGCCCAGCGCGAGGTAAGCCGCGTCGCGGGCCCGGACGCGCGAGCCGATAGCGTCGCGCAAGTGCGTGCGCTACAGGCCGAGGTGTTTGCGGCCGCTTGCGTGGAAAGCGCCCAAGCACAGCCGGGGTTGGTCAGCAACGCTTTGGCCGTGACGTGGCCGACCGGGCTGATCGCGCTGGGAGGTTCGATATGCGCGACGAGCCGGGACGGTACGGGACGGCTGGTGTACGCGGGCGTGCCGACGATGCCGGGGGCAGCTGGTGTACTGATGGAGCGGCTCGACAATCCTGCGTTTTGGTATGCGGTGCCGGTAAGCGGTACAGCGAAGGCGCTGGTGAACGGGCAGTCGATCAACGTGCCGACGACGTTCGTGGCCGGCACGCTGCTGTTTCAGGGAAGGGTGACGCCGTGACTAGGAACCGGGAGATCGAGTCGGTTGAGTTGGTGCCGACGCGGCGAGAAAGGATCCTCATGGAGTTCGCCAGGCTGGTGCTTGGCCTGGCCACGATGATCTTTGTCTATCAGTGGGCGTTCGAGCCGGAGATTGCGGAGATTTTGAAGATGCCGCCCGATGCAATTGGGTCGCGCATCGTCTCGGTGCTAGGCATGGCAATGGTGGCGGTATTTTGTGCGATCCAGCTTTTCGATGTGATCGGATGGCTGATCTACGGTGTGTTCGAGTGCTTTGCCGCGCTTCGCGCGCGCGACAGGCGATAGGAGCGAGTGATGGGCGAAATGCTCGGCAGTCTGGCCGGTACGTTGATGTGGCTCGTGATGGCCTCAGGGCTGTTCGTGTGGCTGCAGCATTCGGCCGATGCGATCCAGATCGCCGGCGCTGCGACCCAGGCGCAGGTCATGGGTGCAGCGCTCGGTCGCTACGTGAAGGATCACGGCGCCGAGCTGGCCGCCGTCGCGACCCCGAATCAACCTGCGAACGTGACGGTTTCCGACCTGCAAGCGGGCGGATATCTGCCGTCCGGGATGAGCACTGCGAACGTGTTTCGCCAGCAATGGGCAGCACAGGTGCTGCAGCCGCAACCGGGCAAGCTGCAAACGATGTTGTTCACGACGGGCGGCACGGCTATTCCGCCGAGCAAGCTGGTGCCGCTGGCATCGCAGTCGAGCGGCCGCGGGAACCTCGGTGGCTTCGTGCCGTATCCGAACCAGGCTGGAGACGCGACGTTGCAGCCGTCGGTTGCGGTCGGGGCGGCATTCCGCCAGTCGCTCGCCGGCTACACGAATCCGGGCAGCGGTCATCTGGCGATGATGGTGGGGGTGGGCGACGCACCGAGCGACAACGGATATCTGTATCGGGTTGACATGAAGCCGGGCCGGCCGGATCTGAACGCGATGCAGACGGACCTGAGCATGATGGGTACGGACGGCGCGCAACACAACATCACCGGCGCAGATACGGTTAACGCGAACACGTTCCGACTCGCGAACGGCGCCGGTATGAATGGCGATCAAGGCGGATCGCTGGAACTGGGGGACATGACCGGCACGCATCCTGGACAGGTTCCGTATGTCGATTTTCACTACGGCGGCAAGGGCGTGCAGGACTTCAACATGCGCGTGATGAACGACGGCGACAACCATTTGATGATTAGTGGCGCAAACGGCCGGGGCTCACTTGGGGTGCAAGGCACGCTGCAGGCGGGAAATATCGCGACGGCATCAACAGCGTGCTCGCCGAACGGCACGATGGCGGCAAACAGCGACGGGTCCGGCCAAATTCTGTCATGCCAGTACGGCATCTGGTTGCCGATCGGAGGACACAAGCTTTGGTACGGGTTCGTGAACGTCAGCAATGGAAGCTACGTGCCGAAGCCGACGTGCCCGTCCGGTGGTACGCCACTCGTTATGACGGTACCAAATAGTTTCAATGTCGATTCCACGGCGGTCGTCAATTACCAGTCCTGGGCAAACGGCGCTGGATGGATCGTCGCGATCCAAGACGGCAACAACGCGCCGATCAGTGGAAATGGCGTCGCCGCGACGTACTGTTCTTATCAATGAGGACCACGAGATGAATCGCAGTAATTTTCTGATTCTGGCCTGCGCACTCGGGATGTCATCGGTCGCATTCGCTAGCCCCGTTGTGTGCTCGTCGGGAAACCAAGACTCGACGTGCTTGCCGCCGATCCACGGGGATCCGATTCCCGCGCCTCAATGTTCGCAGGGGCCGGGATGGGTCACAACGGGTAGCGCGGTTTGGCAGGGTTCGCATTGGAGCCAGCCGCAGTGTAGCTATCAGCCGCCGCCGAGCTGTCCGGCAGGCATGTTGCAGACGGCCGGGCCGACCTGGACGGGTTCTCAATGGACGCAACCCAGTTGCCAGTCCGTTCCGCCGCCTGCTGTCGATCCGGTTGCTCAGTGCGCGCAAGCCATCGCACAGCGTCAAAGTGCGTACGGAATCTCGGATGCAAATGCCGCGACGGATGCACCCGTGCTCGAGGCAAACAACACCCTTCGCTGGCATTACTGGACAGCCAATAACTACAGCGACTGGAAGATCACCTGGAACGGCGTGTATGCACCACCAAAGCAAATCGGGAATTTGTTTTCGTTTACGACGAATGGCCATTTCGTCGTCGTTAAAGGAGCGCGGCTCGATTCCGGCGTCGATCCGGGCTCCGGCATGGAAATCCAGAATTTCGTTGCGGCTGTCTGCGAAGCTGACCCGAATACGGGCGCCGTCATTGGTGTTAGTGAAGCGATCGGCTTTGCACGGTGCGGCGGAAAAGCACCGGAAGGTTCGTCCGGACCGTGTGGGCGTTGAGCGGTGGTATTGGCGATGAGGTTGTAGTGATTTGAGCGTGGCAAACCATTTTTAACTTTAAGTAAAACATTTGTCCGAGGGGCTTTCATGAATACCGAAAAGAACGTCATCAAGCTGGCCGTGGTTTCTGTTGCTGCAGCCCTTGCATTGTCCGCATGCGGGGGCGGGGGGGGCGATGGTGGAAGTAATGGCACGCCCGCGGGAGGCACGCAACCAACGACGCCGACATCGCCGTCAAACCCTGGGGGCTCGACGTCCGTGCCGCCGCAAACCAGCGTGCCTGCCCCGACGTATCCGAGCGATTCGCCGAGCTCGGTGATGTTCTCGACGTTGAACGCGTATCGCCAGGCGATGGGTGTCGGGTTGATGAAGCAGGACACTGCTTTGGATAAGGCGGCGACCGCGCACGCGAACTACGGTTTGCAAAATGTTCCGAGTCGTGCGATTTCGGCGCTGGGTCACGATGAAAGCGCGTCGCTGCCTGGCTATACCGGTGCGTCGCCGGTTCAGCGTGCGCAGGCTGCCGGCGCTCCTTCGACAGAATGGGTCGGCGAAGTGGCCTTCGGCGGTTATGGGCCGGTTGTACAAACGACGGGCGCTGACTGCGCGAATACCTGGCTGAACAGTGTCTATCACCTGCAGGGCGTGACTGCCAATTCCGAAAGCATGGGCGTTGGTGTCGCCACGACGGTGACGACACCGCCGGCGGGACAACAGCCCGCAATGTGGGCGTTCTGTGTTGTCGATATGGGGACGATCACGGGTGTGCCGGGTGCCCCCAATCTCGGCTCGCCGACGCAAAGTAATTCGATTCCGTCAAGCGGCGGACAGCAGTTCGCAACAAACCTGGTCGTTCACGCACCGTACAGTGACGAGACTGGTGTGTCGACGTCACTTACGCTTGGCGAAGTGCCGAATCCGGCACCGGATCTGAATGCGCCTGGGCGACCCATCATGGTCCGCGTGAACGCGGCCGCCGGCAATACGTTGACGGTTTCGAATTTTCAGCTTGTCGACAACACGGGTGCGGTTGTGTCGACTCGAATCCTCGTGCCGCAAAGTGCAGTGTCGGGTTCGACCGCGTCCGTAACGGCAGATCCGAACAACGGCCTTTCTCCGGGCGTGGCGTTTCTCCTGCCGCTTGCGCGGCTGAAGGCGAATACCAAGTACACGGTGACGTTCTCCGGTGCCCGCGACGGTTCGCCGATGTCGACGTCCTGGTCGTTCACTACAGGCGCGCAATAAGGAGCGATGTGATGGCACGTCCTTCTCGATCCGTTCAGGTACGAGCTCCGGCTCCCGCCAAAGAAGCATCGGCCGATACACCGATCACGCTGCTGCAGGTCGAAGCAGCAATCAATCGGTTGCGTCGACGTCCGCTGGAGGTCAGCACGGCCGGTCACGCCTTCGATCTGCATGAGCATCAGCGCAAGCTGCTCGAAGGGCTTTATCGGGACATGATCTCGTCTCGTCGTTATGTGGTGCCGCTGTTGACAGTGCCGGCATCGGCGAGAAGCCTGTTCCATGCCTGGCCGAGCGTGTCCGCTTCGGGAGCGAAGACATGGTGACCTCTCGACTGAAGCGCCTGGCCTTGTCCATCGGTATCGCGATCGCGGCGCTGGTTCCTGCCCGTGCTGCGCTCGCCGATGGGTGGGGCTGCGAAGTGTTGCTCTGTTTGTCGGATCCAAGCGGCCCCGAGTCGAAAAGTCAATGTGTGCCGCCGATCGAGAAGCTTTGGGACGCATTGCGTCATGGCAACCCGTTTCCGACCTGCGACCTGCTGGCGTCGCTTGCCAGCCTGCCGGCCGAGCTGCTCAATGAATTTCCGCCAGGCAGCCTGGATAACTATGGCAAGGGGTCGTCGGCGTCAAACACATGGGCGAGCGGTGGCTATTGCCGCAAGGATCTGGTGGGCTGGGGCGGGCACGAGCAAAGCGAGCTCGTGTGCAACGCGTCTGGTGCGATCAACGTAATGGTCAACGGGCAGCTGAATACGCGTGTCTGGTGGGGCGTGAACGGCGGCGGACTGATCGGGAACATTCCGAACGGCCAGCATTCAATCTCGGAAACCTATACGGGCCCATCGCCGTATCCGGCTTATGACCCGACCAAGGCCGGTGCCGAGTTCCTGAAGGAATACCAGCAACGTACGGATCAGGGATTCTTTGGCGGCGGTGGGAGGCACTGACGATGATGCCGATTGATCTTCCCATGTTGGCGACCACGTGCGCGCCTGCTGTTCATCCGGTGACACTCACGGCCGTCGTGCGCAATGAATCCGGCGCGAATCCGTTCGCGATCGGCGTGGTAGGCGGGCGCCTCGTGCGGCAGCCGCGCACGCAGGCCGAAGCCGAATCGACGGTCGCTGCGCTCGAGCGAGCGGGATGGAACTACAGCGTGGGCTTGGCGCAGGTGAACCGCTCGAACTTTGTCCGTTATGGCTTGGCTGGCGGCGGTGCTTTCGATCCGTGCGCGAACCTGCGCGCGGGTAGCGAGATTCTTGCCGATTGCTACCGGCAAGCGTCGATCACCTCGGGTCCAGGACAACGCGCGTTGCGCCAAGCACTGTCCTGCTATTACAGCGGCAACACCAGTCGCGGATTCAAGGTCGAGAAGAGCGGCACGAGCTACGTGCAGCGCGTGGTCGCCCAGGCGCAGCCTGCGACGCAACAGGAGGGTACAGCGAAATTGACGACAGCGCCGGCCGCCGGCAGGTCGGCAGCGCCGGTCGACACGTCGGCCGCCACGGTGCCGCCAATCGAGGTTGTGCGCGACGCGTCTACCGTTCGACGCGTGAAGCGTACGACCACGGGGGAGGCCCCCGCGGTGGCGCCGGCGAAGGGCTCTGGATGGGACGTATTTGGGGATTTCGGGGCGACTAAGGAGAACCGGGAGTGAACGATCTGACCGATTCGAAGGGCTTGTACAGCTTCCACGTTACCAAGAGCGACGAGAACAACACCGGCGAGAAGATCTCCGGCAACACGATGGTGATCGGCGATACCGGGGAAGGTAAGACCACGCTGCTGCAGGAGATGCTGGTGGGCTTTCTGGAACGGTGCAACACGAAGAATCGAGGTGGTGCGTGACGCGTCAGCTGGTCGGTGCGTGAGGTGCGACCACGGTGAGGGGCCTGCGGGGGCGCTGGCAAACGGTTCCGGATGGAACGTGTTTTGGAAATTTTGGAACGACGAAGGAGAACAGGGAATGAAATACGTGACGAAATTGTTTGGACCGCTCGACCGGCGGTGTATGCGTGACACGCTGCTGGCGCTTGTTTTGAGTGGCGTCGCTGTCGCGGCCCAGGCGGGCGGCCTGGATGCAGGAAAGCAGGGGCTGTCGACCCTCCAGATCTGGCTGTATGCGTGCGCGGCGATCATTGCGACGTGCTACTTGATTTATTCGGGGGTGCAGTGTTTTGAGGGGGGAGGCAACTGGGTGAAGGAATTCGGCACATCGTGCGTCAAAGTGTTTTTCTGCGGCGCGGCCGTGGTGCTGGCCGGTTACCTGTTCACGGCCGGCGGCAGCTGATCGACGATGAGCACCGAGAAGACTTTGTACCCGTCCTATGCGGGGCTGAACCGAACCGCGATGCAGTGGGGTATCCCGTTGCTGCCTGGACTGGTCGTGTTCGTCGTGAGCATTTTCACGTCGCTCATCGGTGCGGCATTCATGGGGCCTGGCGGTTTTGTCCTCGGGCTGCCGGGCGTGCCGATCCTCATGTATTTCAAGCGCGTCTGCGCGACCGATGACCAGGCCCTGCGGATCACGTGGTTCGAGCTCATCTGCGTGTTGCGTCGCAAGAACGCATCGTTGTTCGGCAAGACGTACACGCTTGCACCGATGCGTTACGGGCGCTCGTACCGTCAAATCCGCGAGCAGCTCGCGCGACCGCTGTCGTTGGAGTTGCAAGAGCGATTCATTGCGCGCTTCAAGGCCGAGCTTGAGCATGAACGATTGGCGATGGAAGCTGAGACGGGGAGCTATTAATGACGCATGCGATGGGGAAACTCTGCGGTGAGCGAGCGCACATCATGGCCGACCAACTTATGGGAAAAAGCCACGCGTCTCCATTGGCCGATGGTCCGTGCACCCGGGCGATGCTTGATGTGTGGGCGGCCGATTTCGATCGCGCCTGTATCCGCGAGCGTCGCTTCGAAAGGGGCGGCCTCGTGGGGGCCGCATGTGTATTCGGCGCGATCGCCGTGGTTTTGGCGATGTTCGCCGATCCGTTCGGAGGATGGCGTGGGCTCTGGGTCTGCGGTTCCCGAGAGGTATTCATTGTCGACTGCGTGGTCGTGGGGAGGGCGTTCTGGCTTTGGGCGTTGGCAGTCATGTTGATGATCGGTACGTGTCTGATGCTGGCTGTTCCCGATCACGAGTCGCCGCCGCGGAATCCGTATGCGCCGTTGGATGATCAAGACAGCATGCATGCGATGGCGATGCTGGCGGGGCTTCTGCATGAACCGCTGTTGATTGCGTATCTCGACGGCGTGTTGCACCAGGAGCGCGATCTGACGTTGCATGACCTGCGCCTGTTGCGTGACGCGTCGACATCCGCTTTGCACTCGAAATGGCAAACCATGGCGCGTGACCTGAGAGTGCTCGAGGAGGATGTGCTGTGATGAACCGCGCGACGAAATTGGGCAGCTTGGGCGTAAGGCAAGGGGGAAATCGTGCTGACGAGTGAACAGCTGAGAAATCAGCCCGCTATCGAAGATCTGATGCCGAAAATCGGTCGACCGATCTCGGAGATCGTCACGAGCTACGACGACGATCGCGCGGCGATCGTCGTGCGCGTGCCGGGTATGCCGTTCGAATCGGTGCCGACCGCAGAAATCGAATCGCATTTCGAGGCGCTGAATCGGTTTCTTGCGGGGCTCGTGATGGACAAGGGCAACCGGCTGGGAATCTGGTGCACGTTCACGCGCCGGCGCGTGACGTTCGACGACGAATACGCGTTCTCGTCGCGCTTCATGCAGCGGCTGTCCGACAAGTATCTCAAGCGGTTTAAGAACGGGAATTATTTCGAGAACGCGTTCTACATCACGTTTCTCCTGAAGGGCGACGATCTGCACGAGCTGATCCCGGAACTCCACGAGATGGCCGAGACGATCGATAAGGCGCTGGCGATCTACGATCCGACCTTCCTGCGGGTGGTGGAGCGGCACGGTGTGATGTTCAGCGAACCGCTCGCATTTTTTGCCGAGCTGATGAACGGTGTAGACGAGCCGATTCCGGTAACGGCGTCGACTGGGCGAGAAATCATTCCGTCGGCCGTGCATCACTTCCATTACGACGTGCTGGAGATCCGGGCCGCGCACAAGACGCGCTATTGCATGTGCTACGACCTGAAAGATCTGCCGCCGATGGGATGGGGTCATCTGAACCCGATGCTGACGCTGCCGGTCGAGTTCACGTTGACGATCTCTTTCATTGGGATGGGAAACTACGAGGCACTGTCTAAAATCGCCGATCAGGAAAACAAACTCAGTTCGGTAGAGGACAAGGCGGTGCATCAGCGCGAGGAGCTGAAGGAAGCGCAGGCGCTGATAGCGGGGCGTGATCTGGCGTTTGGCGAATACCATGCAGCGCTCGTCGTGTATGGAGATACGGCGAAGAAGGCGATCGACAACGGTGCGTTTGCCTCGAGCAAGTCACTGAATGAGTGTGGTCTGCGGTGGATCAAGGCGACGCTATCGGCGCCGATTACGTTCATGAGCCAACTGCCGGGCGCGAAGCACAAGCCGAGGCCGATGCCGAAATCGACCCGCAACCTCGCGTCGACGTTCAGCCTGCACAACTATTCGACAGGCAAGGCGCGCGGCAACCCGATCGGCGACGGGACGGCCGTGATCCCGCTGCAGACCGAGTCGAAGGGGTTGTACAGCTTTAACTTCCACGTCACGAAGAACGACGAGAACAATACCGGCGAGAAGATCGCTGGCCACACGGTTGCGATCGGGGATACCGGGGAAGGCAAGACCACGCTGCAGGAGATGCTGGTTGGCTTTCTGGAACGGTTCAACACGAAGATGTTCGCGCTCGATATGGATCGCAGTATGCAGATCTTTATCGAGGAGCTCGGGGGTGTCTATTTTCCGCTACGTGCGGGCGAGCGCACGGGCCTGGCACCGTTTGCGTTGCCGAAGACGGCACGCAATCTTGAATTCCTGTACGAGCTGATCGGTTCGTGCGGGCGCGATGAGCACGGACGGCTGAGTGTTGAAGATACGCGCGCGATCAAGCTGGGTGTCGACGCGGTGTATTCGCTCACGAACGTGCGTGACCGGCGTTTCTCTCGTCTGCTCGAAAGCATTCCGGATACGGGTGAGGGTTGTCTGCGCCGGCGTCTCGGCATCTGGTGCGAATCCGAGGGCGGGCGTTTTGCATGGGCGCTCGACAACGCGTCGGATACCGAGATCGATATGACGCAGTTCCACCGAATCGGGTTCGACGTCACGGACTTTTTGAAGAAAGACTATGCCCCGACCGAGCCTGTGCTGGCGTTCCTGCTGTATCTGAAGAGCCTGATGCAAGTGCGCGGTGGCCTGCTCGCGACGATTATCGAAGAATTCTGGCTGCCGCTGGCGTACCCGACGACGCAGAAGATGATCGAGCGCAGCCTGCGCGTCGGCCGGCGCGCGGACGAGTTCGTGATTCTCGTATCGCAGACACCTGACGAAGTACTCAAGAGCCCGATCTGCGGCGCCATCATGCAGCTCACGGCAACCAAGATCTTCCTGCCGAACCCGAGCGCTACGCGCGCGAGCTACGGTGAATTGATGACAGATCGCGAGTTCGTTGAATTCAAGCGTATCTGCACGAAGGGCTCGCATACGTTCCTGATCAAGCAGGGCAACCAGTCGGCATTCGCGACGCTCGATCTGCGCGGCTTTTCGGACGAACTGTCGGTGCTGTCAGCGAACCTCGAGAACGTGGCGATTTGGGAGGAGGTAGGCATCGAGGCCGACGGTGACCCGGAGTTGCGCATGGAACTGTTCCAGGCACGCCGAAAGGGTAAGCGCGATCGTAAGCCAATGTCGGCGGATGTCGGTCGTACTTCGTCGATGGGAGCGCACGCGTGAATCACTATCGCCTTCGCTTTTTTTCGACAGTCGGGTGGGTATTGCCGATCATCGGTGCATGTTGGATAGGTACGTGTCACGCACGTGCGATTGATTCGACGGCACAGGCGTCGACCATTCCAGTAGCTGAACAGCAGGGCAGTGGACGAGCGTCCGTGCGGACGTTGGCGGATATCTATGAGCAGCTGGTGGTCATCGACAGCCATTTGCTTGTACTGATTTCGCTGGAGCAGGGGCGCGTTGGTGCGGATCGCGGGGTGAAATCACCCGCTGCTGGCGTTGCGGCTTTGCCAGCGAGTATTGGGCAGCATCCGTGTGATCAGGTATCTGATCCGTTGCGTAAGCCGGAATGCGAGGCTCAACTTATGCGAATTCAACGACTGCTGCAGGAGATCGATCGACTGGCGATGCCGATTTACTGATCCGATGTGATAGGCCGATACGGGATCGGCGAGGAGAGCGAACATGAAGCGTTTTATGAAGAAAGCGTGTGTAGCCGCGATGGCAGTGGCATTGATTAGCACGGCACCCACTGTCGCGCACGCGCAAACGGGGCCGGGCATTCCGACGTTCGACCTCGCCGCGGTTGCGCAGGCGATCGCCACGGTCAGGCAGTTGAAGGCGCAGTACGACCAGGTCGTCACGCAGATCGACATGATCAAGGGGAACCGTGGGCTTGGCATGATTTTCAACAACCCGGCGTTGCGCAGCTATTTGCCGGATAACTGGAAGTCGGTATACGACCTCGCGAACGCCGGGCGGCTTAACGGCATCTCGGGTGTAGCCGACGAGATCATGCGGCAAGAAGGGATGACGGTTAACGCGTCGATGGCGCCGGGCGTCTCGCGCTACATCACGACGCTCGCGACTAACAAGGCGATCACGCAAAAGGCCTACGACGCAGTGATCCAGCGTCTGCAGAACATCCAGTCGTTGATGCAACAGTCGGATACGACCCAGGATCCGGCCGCGAAAGCCGATCTTGCGAACCGATTTGCAGCCGAGAACGCGCAGATTCAGTCCGAGCAGACGCGCTTGAATCTGGTTCAGCAGCTGCAGGCGGTTGAAGAGAAGCTCGCTTCGCGCCAAGCGAATCAGGCGGTCATGAACAAGATGACTGCGGACGAGTGAGCAACCGCTAACGCATAACAGGTGGCGATCATGGCAATCGACGTTTTTACAACGATGGAGCAGGGATTCGACGATTCGATCCTGCAGACCATCAACAGCGGCTCGTCGCAGATCATTTCGATGATCTCGCCGCTCGTCTCGGCTGGTTTCGGCATCTATGTGCTGCTCGTAATGGTGTCGTATATGCGGGGGCGGGAGGAGTTGCCGATCGTCGATTTTCTATTGAAAGCGTGCGGATGGCTGGTCGTGCTCGTGTGCGGGATGAATATCCAGTACTACAGCCAGTACGTGGTGCCGTTTTTCAATGGTTTTGGCGACGATATTGCCAAAGCGATTACGCACGGAAATTCGGGCATGTCGGCGCTCGACAATCTGTTGAATCTGTATGTGACTGCGATTCAGAACGGGTTCAAGCAGATGAATCCCGGCATTTTCGAGGTTGGGGTGTGGATCGAACTGATCTCGCTTTCGTTTGCCCTGTTGTTCGTCGGAACGATTTTCCTGGGTATCGCGTGTGCCTTCATCATTCTCGCGAAGTTTGCACTGGGCCTACTTCTCGCCCTTGGGCCGATGTTTATCGCCTGCGCGCTGTTCCCACCGACTCGCCGATTCTTTGATGCATGGGTCGGGCAGTGTGTGAACTACGGCATCTTGGTCGCTTTGTTTGCAGCGGCCGGTGCGGTCGAAGTCAACTACGCGACAAGCCATCTGCCGACGAGTTTCACAGCGAGCGACTACATGCTGACCTGGGTAACGATCGCAAAGATCTGGGCGAGCGGAATCGTGTTCATCATCGTGTCGCTGAATCTGCCGTCGCTTGCCTCGCAGCTGGCCGGTGGCGTTGGCATCTCGTCGATGGTGGGGAACATGAGCAGGGCTGCTGGAGGTTTGGCGGCCGCGGCAAAGAGTTTGGCCGGTATGGGTGGCGGAGGCCGCTCGGGTGGCTCGATCGGGGTAAAGGCATGAAACAACGGGAGATTCAGATGAAAAAGCACGTTTTCAGTATTGTCGCGACGCTGGCCGCGGTTGCGTTGGTGGCCGGCTGTCAGCCGCGCAAGGGCGAAGAATTCGTGGGCCGCTGGAAGCAACTGCATCCGGATGAGCGATTCGGCGCAGATCTCGTGATCGAGCGAGGCGATGACGGGTTCATCGTCACCAGCTGCCGGTTCGACGCAAAAAATCAGTGCGACCGGACCGCGGCGTCGAGTCGCGTGCCGGCGACGCTCGTGAGCGGCATGTTGCAAATCAATATGGGAATTGGCGCAATCAGTATCGGCTATGACCCGAAGACGCAGCATGTGCAATTCCGGCGCGACGAGAACGTGCGGGTCGCGGACAAGTGAGACGGAGCTGAACATGCGTCATTGGATAGCCCGTCTGTTGATTGTCGTATCGGCTGGAGTACTGGGCGGCTGTGCGTCGTCGCATGATCTGCCGTCGCCGAAGGGTGCGTGGGAGCCCGTGAACTGCGTGCCGGCCATGCAAGGAGATAGTTAATGTTTGGACTCAAACGACGATCGGCCGGTGCCGGTGCGGCAACCGGTGGCATCGCGCGAATCGTTGGCGGCGGTGCACGAAATAAGTCGCCGGCGAAACAGACGGCCCCGGCTGCCGGCGCGCCGGCGCGTACTGCCGAAGAGGAGGCCAAGCAGGCGAAATCCCGCCTGTCGGCCGAAGCTCATTGGTATCTGGACCGGGCACTGGAATTCGAGCAATCGAAGCAGGAAGAACGCGCGAAGCTCACGCATTTCGCGATTCGTGTGGCGATCGGTGGCGGTGTGCTCGGTCTTGCAGGATTTTTAGGCGGTGCAGCCTTAGTACAACTAAAGAGACCGAATCCACCTGCGTTGATCCGGACGAACGATACGAGCGGAACGACGACTGTGATCGGCGTCGTGCGCGACGGCGAGATGCCGTTCGGGCAAGTCCAGGATCGCGCGGATCTTCGCCGGTACGTAACGATGCGTGAGGGCTACGACTGGGAAACGCTTCAGGACATGTACAACACGGTCAAGCTGATGTCGGCGGACAAGGAAAAGGAGATCTACGTCGCCTTCTACGACCGTCCTGATTCGCCCCAGAAGGTGCTCAAGAACCAGTTTCGGATCGTGGCGAAAGTAGGTGCGATCACCTTCGTCGGGTCGACTGCGCAGGTTTTCTTCTCGAAAACGCTGATACCACTCGCTACCGTGCAGAACCCGGACAACGCGCTGAATAAACCGAAAACGGAGTATTGGGTGGCGACGATCTCATATCGCCACGACAACCTGCCGGAGTCGGGGGAGGAGCTAGAGCGTGACCCGACCGGGTTTCGCGTCACGAGCTATACGGTCGATCGCGATTGGACACGCACGGATTCGGCGCCGTCAATTCCGCCGCTGCCGGGACAGAAGGGAGGTGCCTGATGAACGGACATAGCCATAGCATGAAACATGCCGCCGTTCGGCCCGCCCGCAGGGCGTGGCGGGTCGCGACGGCGCTTGTCGCTGTCGTCGTGAGCTCGTCGGCCTGGTCCGCCGTCACGCCGGGCCCGTGTGCGTCCGACGAACACGTACGATGCGCCGAATACGATTCGACGATCGCATACCGCGTTCCGTATCGGGTTGGCGAGGCCGTCGTTATTCAGTTCGAGCCGGGGGAGGTGGTCGACGGCCCGAAGAGCGGTCTAGGCACCGGCGAAGCGAAAGGTTGGTCCGTTGGCGGTACGGCTAACTGGTTCATGTTCAAGCCGATCGCGAAAAAGCCGAACACGAACGTGCTGATCGTGACCGACAAGCGACGCTACGTGTTCCAGTTCGACGCGGCCGAGCGCAATGAGGCGGCGACCTGGTCGCTGTCGTTCGACTATCCGGACACGCGCGCCAAAGCCGAGCAGGCCGCGAAAGCGAAGGCTGACAAGGCGCAGGCGATCGAGCAGGCGGGCGCGGACACGTCCGAGCGGCGCAACGACGACTACGACATGAAAGGCGATCCGGCGATTGCGCCGACCGCGGTGTGGGACGACGGCCGCTTTACGTATTTCCAGTACGACACTTCGCGCAGGGCGCCGGAGATCTACGAGATTCAGGCAGACGGTACGGAAGCCGCGCCCAAGCGGCACGTCGACGGCGACACGATCGTGATCGAAGGCATGGCGACGGGGTTCGTGCTGCGCCTGGGCAAGACAGTACTGGCCATCCGTAACAACGCGTACTCACCTGACGGTTCGTTCAACCGGACAGGTACGACGGTGCCGGGTTGGGTGCGCATCATGAAGGATGGCAATCATGGTTGATGCGCACGACGAGTCGGGTGTTGATCCGGACGTGAACGCGATGGGCGGGTCGGCACCACCGGAGGCGGCAAGCTCTCGGAATAAGCCGGAGGTGGAGGCCATACCGCCGACCGGGATGGACCCACGCGGCATTCCGGGACTGCAGCGCGGCAAGCGCAATACGAGCGTGCGAGGTGTCGGGATCATCTTCGTCATAGTGGTCATCGTCATCGTGATCGCGGTGAGCGTCGCGGTCTTTGCCAAGCGTTTTGGTGATGCGTACCTCGAGCACAAGCGCGCGAAGCGTGACGCCCCGGTGCAGACGGCTGTTGTTGATCCTGATTTCCAGGGCAACAAGGATCACGTCGAGGCGGTGCAAGCGGCCAGCGCAGCAGAAGCGGCATCGGCCGCGTCGGCCGGATTACCTGAGCCGTCCGGTGCACGTGGGTCACAGCCCGCTGGCAACGGCGTGGCAGCAGCCGGTACGGCAACGACGACTGGTACGTCAGCCGGCGCACCGGTGCCGGCACCCGCACCCGGCGATCCCCGCCTAGCGGGTGACGTGCTCGTGAAGTTCGGCAAATCAGATGATGGTTTGCCGACGCTTGCTCAGGCATCGAACGGTGGTCAGAACCAGCCGACGCGCCAGTATGCGCGCGACGGGTTGGACGACAGCCTTACGCCCTCGCGTCTTGCACCGGTCAAGGCGAGCTTCCTGCCGAACCTGAGCTTGCTGCTCAAGCGTGGCGCAATGCTCCCCTGCGGGCAATTCACGGACATCGTGTCCACGCACCCTGGCATGGCGACCTGCCATCTGTCCGAGGACGTGTATTCGGCCGATGGCAAGACGCTGCTGCTCGAGCGCGGCAGCGAAGCGACTGGCGAGCAGCGCAAAGCGGTGCTGGAAGGGCAGGCAAGCATCTTCGTGGTGTGGACACGCATCGATACCCCGTCTGGTGTAACGGTCGATCTCGATTCGCCGGCGACGAACGCTTTGGGTGCGACCGGCATTGATGCGGACGTCGATACGCATTTCTGGTTGCGGTTCAGAGGCGCGCTGATGCTGTCGGTGATCAGCGACGCCGGCCAGGCACTGGCGAACCTGGCCCAGAGCGGTAACGGCAATCGGATCCAGTTCTCGAACACGACGTCGCAGAGCCAGCAGCTGGCGGCCGACACGTTGAAAAGCACCATCAACATTCCGCCGACCGCGACGTCGCGACACGGCTCCACGGTCAATATTTTTGTCGCACGCGACGTCGATTTTGGGAGCGTCTATGAACTTGTCAAACGCTGAACCGTACGACAGCAGCGTCACGGTTCGCAATCTGATGGAGTCGGCCGGCATTGCGGAGCTGCGCGCGCTGACGGGCAATACCGAGATCGCGATCAACCGGCCAGGTGAAGGCTGGACCGAGACGCGCAATGGTTGGGTGCGGCATGAATTGCCAGGCGCATCGCTTACGGCGCTGACGCAGCTTGCCAATGCGCTCGCGATCTACAACAAGGTGACGCCGCCGCTGTCGGTCGAGGATCCGGAAAAGCCGGTGCGGCTGCCGAATGGCGAGCGCGGGCAGATCGTGATTCCGCCTGCATGCGAGCCCAATACGGTGTCGATGACGATCCGAATTCCGAGTGCCACGCGTTTGTCGGTGGGCGATCTGACGCGCGGCAATTTCCTGAACGACTTTCGAATCGTTGGCACGCAGGATGCCACTGTTTTGTCGGCGAATTCGAGCACGCCATCGTTCGGTGATTTGAGCATGAACAGTTCGGCTGACGTGGTCGACTCGAGACGTCAGCTTGCGGCGCCGGCGGCCGTCACGCTGCAGCAGTTCGAGCTGGACATGCTCGATGCGCTGGCGCAGCGCGACATGGGGCAGTTTTTGACGCTCGCCATGCTGCACCGGATGAACGTTGTGCTGGTCGGCGGCGTTGGCTCGGGCAAGACGACGTTGATGAAAGCGCTGGCCGACGTGGTGCCGGCCACGACGCGGGTCGCGACGATCGAGGACACGCATGAAGTACCGCTTCCCAATCAGCCGAATCACGTGCACTTGTTCTTCAGCGAATCGTTGCCGGCGCGTCGGATCGTGAAGGCGACGCTGCGCATGAAATTCGACCGCGTCTATCTGGCAGAGCTGCGCGGCGACGAAACGTGGGACTACCTCGTGCTGCTCAACACCGGGCACCAGGGCGGCATTACGACGGTGCACGCGAATGATGCGATTTCGGCGCTCGCGCGAATCGCAACACTGGTGAAGCAAAGCCCGGTTGGCCAGACGCTCACGTGGGAATTTATCCTGCGTGAAGTCAAGAGCACGATCGACGTGGTGCTGTTCATGGAGAACAAGTGCTTGAAGGAGGTGTATTTCGATCCGGTCGGCAAGTGGAAATTACTGCGAGGTCTGGCATGAGCGAACCGAAAATCAAGTGGGTAAATCTCCATCCGGTCTTGTGTGCGCCGCCGACGCAGGCAGAGCTCGATGCGCAGAGGCGTCGCGCGATCAGGAGGTGGTTTTGTGCATTGGGTGCAGCCGCGGCGATCGCATTTTGCTTGTTGATTCGTATCGTCTGGGGACTGTCGTTAGGTTTAGCGGGAAATTTGGTCAGTATTTTCGCGGCCTTGTTTGCAGCCGCGCTTTTGATCGACCGCATGCCGTGGTCTGCCAACAGTGACTGGTCGCCGATGACGGGAGAGGATTTGCCTCGTCTGAGGGAGGTATTTGCTCCCGACGTGCTGGATGCCGATGCGGTCGAGCAATACAGGAAGGATGTGGCGGCGCTTCACCGGCCCCTGGTGTGGCGCGACTTGCGGATCATCGCAGAGCATCGGCAGGCGGTGCGCACATGGATCGCGCAGGAAGCGAGTGCTCGGGAACTTGCAATGTTCAACGAAGCGGGCGAACGAAACCGGAATCGGGAGGTATGAGATGCCGATGAGCCCTTCAAGCCTTTCACGTCTGCGGCGGATGGAAGAGGAGGCGTTGGCCGATGTGATCTCGGTGCAGCGTCGTCTGGCGCATCGGGCCCCAGGCGTGGACTTCGATACGTTACGACGCTGCAAGGCGCACCTCGATGCGATTCAGGAGGATCTGCTGTTCGAGGGCGAATTGCCAGGATTGTTTCTGCGACGGTACTTCTACCTGATCGATCGAGCAACGGTCGAGCGATCGCCGGCCGGGGTATGCGTTGTGTTCCCGGTCATTCCGGCGGTCGCGGATTTTCGGGATGGACCGCTCGATGATCGGTTCTTGTTCGACGTCGAGCGCTCGCTCGATGCTGTATGTGCAATAAGCGGTGGCGAGCGGATGAAGACCATGCAGGTGATGGAACCGGCGGAGGATCGTTCATGAAGCGCGCGATATGGGCCAGTGCGGCCGCCTTGCTATTGCTGAACGGGACGTCGGCGTCTGCGCGCATTTTCAGCCCCGATTCAGTGGGCTGGTGGGGTGCGCTGTCGCATTCGATCTCGAATATGTTCCAGTCGGCCACCGCGAGCAGCTCGGTACCAGCGGGTAGCTGTTCGCCGGAGGTTGGATTCTCCCCGGAGGGAACCGGTGTCGCGCTGGTGCTGAAAACGATCGCGAGCGCGAAGCGAACGATTCGCGTGTCGGCTTACGCGTTCACGTCGCGTGAGATTGCGCGGGCGCTTGCGGAAGCGAAGGTGCGCAGCGTGGATGTAGAGGTTGCGGTCGACGCACATCAGAACCTGTTTGGTTCGGGGCGCGGCGCGAGTGCCGCAGCGTTAAATATTCTGCTGCGCGCCGGCATTCCCGTGCGCACGATCGAAGCTTACGCGATTCACCACGACAAGACGGTCACGGTCGACTCCGAAACGGTTCAGACCGGGAGTTTCAATTTTTCGGCCGCCGCCGCTCGAAGAAACAGCGAGGACGTGCTGGTCCTGTGGAATTGCCCAGCGGTCGCACAAGCCTATACCGCGCACTGGCAGAACCGGTGGGCGCAGGGTACGCCGTATCGGATGCGAGGGGACGCGTCATGACCGGATTGCTGAATAGGCACGAGGCTCGGCAGTGGGCCGATCGTTTGCGCAGCGCGATGGCCGATGGCCCTCTGTCGGATCAGCTGGTCGATCTGCTCGCATTTCTCGATGGTATTGAAAACGACCATCCCGTAGCTCGAAAGGGCGTTCAGTTGCGGATCGCTGGTTGTGTCGGTGCGCGTCGCCAGAGCTTGGCTGGGAGTTTTGTATGAAGACCCTTGCCACCTGGTTGCTGGTTGTGTTCCTCGGACTCGTCGCCTTCATTGGCCTTATCGGCGCCGGACAATACGCGGGTGCGAAGCTGTTCACGCAGTTGCAGGATTTGCCGGCGTCGGTGGTCGGCGTGTGGACGCTCTTCGACTACTGGCAGGCCTACGGGAACGTCGGGAAGGTACGGTTTGCGCTCGTACCTGCGTCGTTTGTGGCGGCGCTTGTGCCATTGCTGCCGCTCGTCGTCACCGTACTGGCGTTCGCGGTCAAACGGCCCAAGCGTGAACTGCACGGTAGTGCGCGCTTTGCCAAGCGCCACGAGATCCGCAAGACCGGGCTGCTGGACGAAGCCGAGGGGCGGGTTAAGAAGGGGCGGCGGCATTACCCGTCGATCATCGTCGGCCGTTTGCCTGGCGGCAAGCCGGGCAGCCCAAACTACAGCCCCCGCTATCTGACGTTCATTGGCCAACAGTTTGTGATGCTGGCCGCCCCGACGCGTAGTGGCAAGGGGGTCGCCGTCGTGATCCCGAATTTACTCACCTATCCGGACTCAGTCGTAGTGCTCGACATCAAGGGCGAGAACTTCGACATCACGTCGCAGTATCGGAAGAACTGTGGGCAGGCAGTGTATCGCTGGGCGCCGTTCGATGAAGGCGGGTTCACTCACGCGTGGAACCCGCTTATCAAGATCGGGAAGCTTCCGCCGCACATTCGGATCGGCCGCCTGCAGATGATTGCTGCGCGCCTGTATCACTCGCCGGACGCACGCAACAAATTCTTCTATGACAGTGCGGCGGACCTGTTTCTCGGTGTCGCACTGTACCTGATGGAAACCCGTAAGGAAGATGCCTGGACGTTCGGAGAGATCCTGCGCGCCGGAGTGCCCATCCGCCCGGACGTGACGCTGCGTGCTCACGTGATGGACATGATGGAACGCGATCGTGAAGGCGAGCCGCTGTCGGGTGACTGTCTAGGCGCGCTCGCACGTCTGTTGTCGGCGCCCGACGAGACGATGGGCAACATCTCCAAGACCTTCATGGCCGGCCTGACGCTGTTCGCGAATCCGATCGTGGATGCGGCGACCAGTCGATGCGATTTTGACGTCGCCAAGGTGCGCCGCGAACCGATTTCGATCTATCTGGTGCTGCCGGCCGGAAAGCTGTCTATCGCAGGGCTACTCGCCAACCTATTTTTCACGCAGTGGATCGAGGACAACCTTGACGAACTGCCGGAAGCAAACCCGGATCTCCAGTATCAGTGCCTCGGCTTTCTTGATGAAGCGACCGCGGTTGGCAAGATCGAGATCCTGGACAAAGCAAGCGCCTTCATCGCGGGCTACAACATCCGGTTGTTGACGATCCTCCAGTCGAAGTCTCAAGGCGAAGACCCGAACGCGTACGGTGTCCACGGGATGCGCACGCTGGTGACCAACCATGCACTGAAGGTCGTCTATCCACCGCGCGACACGCACGATTCCAAGGAAATGTCCGAGACGCTCGGCTACTTCACCGAAAAAGCCAAGTCGACGAGCCGCACGCGCGGGCGTAGCTCGTCGTCCGGTGAGAACACCTCTGACCAGAAGCGCAACCTGATGTATGCGCAGGAGCTTGAAATCATGCCGCAGTCCGAGGAAATCATTCTCGGCATGGGGCTGCCGATCCACTGCGAGAAGGCGTTCTATTACGAGGATCGCATGTTCATCGATCGGCTGCGATCGGTCTGTTCGTTGCTGGGTGAAGTGGGCGACAAGCGGCTGCCGACCGAGGTCGAGTTGACCGAGGCTCGAGTATCCGGACAGCTGCGCTACCAAGGCATCGAAATCATCAAGATCGCCGAGATCCACGCAGAGCGCTCGGCGCGGATCGCAGCTGCCGTTCGGGCGTCGCGCCAGGCGGGCGCAAAACCCATCTCCGCGAAAGAGCGGCTCGCTCTCGAGCAAGCGATTCCATCGGGCTTTTCATTGCAGAAGGTGCGCGAACAAATGCTGGAAAGCTTGTTCGCGATCGGCGAGCCGATCGATGACGATCTGCGGCGGATGTTCGCAGATGCGATCGCGGGGAACGCCGGCATCGCACTTGGCGCGGGGTTGATCGATCCGGATCCGGTAGCGAATGAAGCGCATGCGGGTCAAGCAACTGATTCGGGACAGCAGGGCAACGTAACGGAACACGCGCCGGCGGGCGCGCCGATGACGACGGAGGCATACCACCATGAGTAACGAACAGCAGGGCAACAAGCGCGATGCGGCCGTGCGCGAATTCGAAGCGGCCGCGCGCGAGCACGGTCTAATTCTGAATGGTCCGCCCGAGGCGGACGGCGAATTCCACCGTGTGCCTGTCAAGGGAGACAAGCCCGGCAAGGAAAGTGGCTCGTACCGGCTTTCGCTTGACGGCGCACCGCGAGGATTTATCCAGAATTACCGTGAAGGGGGCGGGCTGAACTGGCGGCCGAGCGACGTGGCGAATTTCACGTTGACGTCCGAAGAGCGTTCGGCCGACGCACAACGCCAGCGCGATCGCGCGGCGGAACGGGCGGCGAAGCACGACGAACGTGCTGCATGGGTGTCGGAAGAGTGGCGCAGGTTGCCGGTCGCGTCCGACGACCATGCGTATCTGGCTCGCAAGGGCGTCGTCAATCACGGGCTGAAGCTCGACCGGCACGGCAATCTGGTCATGCCGCTGGTCGACATCGACGGCAAGCTCTGGAGCGTGCAGCGCATCAGTGCCGAGGGCAACAAGCTTTTTACCAAGGATGGCCGCACGCTCGCGTGCTTTAGTCCCGTGGGCGTGGACGATCCGCAAAAGCCGATCGTGATCGCGGAAGGGTACGCAACGTCGGCGAGTCTGTACGAAATTACTGGTCTGCCGGTGGTCTGTGCGCTGAACGCTGGAAACTTGCGACCGGTGGCCGAGGCGTTTCGGCAGAAATACCCGGAGCGTCCGATCCTAATCGCGGGCGACAACGACCATGTGAAAGAAGCGTCGGGCAAGCCGAACGTCGGCAAAGACGCGTCGTTTGCGACGGCCGAGGCGGTTGGCGGCCACGTGCTGCTGCCGGCGTTCGAGCCGGACGACGGCGGTACCGACTGGAACGATCTGGCGGCCTCGCGTGGAAGTGAAGCCGTGCGCGAACAGGTCGAGACGCTGCTGACGACGATTTCGATCGCGAACCTGCTTGCTGCGCCGGATCTGTCCGCGCGGCCCGCGCCATTCGAGCCGTCCGGCGCTGCGGCATCGCGCGTGGCGGATGGTCGCACGTACCTGGTCGTCCCGTACAAGGAACGTGAGGATGCGAATGCATTGGGGGCCAAGTGGGATCGGGAACGCAAGCAGTGGTATGTGCCACGCGATGTTGACCTTGCTGCGTTCGATCGGTGGCCGCGCGCCGATGCAGCCGAACCTAGTGGTGCTGCGAGCCCGGCACCCGTAACGCCGGGCGCCGCGGTGCCGGCGACGCCAGCCGTCGAGGCGACACCGCCAGCGCCGGCACAACGTGCACAGCCGAATCAGCCGCTGCCGCCGCGCGACGAACAGCTGGGCCGGGCGTTCCGGAGTGTGCTGCAGTCGATCGCTGCGTCGACGACCGTGCGCGGCGACGAAGTCACGCGCACGATTGCGCTGGATGCGAAGGTCGAAGCGGTGTACCACGATGCGTGGCGGCGCACGGGTGCGGCCGGTGCGGGCGATCGCGCGGTGGGCGAGATGATTCGCAGGGAGCAGGGCTTTGCGGCAGAGTCGATGCCGGCGCAGGCGGCCGCCGCGCTCGAAAAGATCCGCGCGGAGTTCGGGTTGACGTCGGCGCCGACGAACGCGGTTACGGACGAACCTATAGTCGGTGCCGACCCGGTACCGGCCACGTCGACAAATGCCGAAACGCTGGCGAAGATCCGGGCGCAATCAGGGCTGACTGCTGAGCCGGCTACGACGGAGCTGGACGCGCAGGGCGCAGTCAGTGCGGTCCAACCGCCGCTGACCACGGACATTACCGAGGGCAACCTGCAGGGTGAATCCGCGGCAGCGGATCGTCGCGGTGTGGTTGAACGCGCCGATGCGGAATTTGCGCGCGATGTACAGGCGGCTCTCGAAAGTGAGCTGGAGGATCATGGACGGACGGACTGGATGGACAGTCAAATGCAGTTCTGGCGCCAGGTCGCGGACCGAAGGGGCCTGACCGAGCGAATTGAGGCGGAGTTCGCGACTGGCAAGACGGTGGCCCAAGTGGACGCCGCTCTGGGGCGGGATCTGGATTTCCTGGAGCCTGGTGATCGCTCGACTTTCCTGCCGCTGGTGCGTGCGTCGCTCGGCATCCCGTCGCGCATGACGGCCGACGGGCAGGAGGAATTTACCGAGTGGAAACAGGCATACGACGCCCGACAAGCTGAACGCCTGGGTGCCGCGGACAATGGCAATCCGGATGGCGCTCCATCGGCCGGTGACGTCCCGGAACGAGACGCGACGATGTGGGATGTCGCCGACGATACTGCTGCTGACGGAAGGTTGAGCGGCGATGTGCGCTCGGCCCCCGAACTGCAAGCCGAGCCGGGTGTGCTTGCTGGGCCGGCGATCGGTCAGTCGATCGGGCAAACGCGGCTGGATCACGTGCGGCGCGAACAGGCGGCCGCCGAGAATGATCTGCCGCTGTCGACGGACGAGCCATCGGCGTCTATTCGTAGCGATGTGCCGGTGGGCACCACCGAACTGTTCGAACGGCTCGGCATTCGACACGATCCGCGTGCGCCGCTCGCGATGGCGATGGCGGACGCCCAGTGGCGAATCCGTAGTGCGCTGACAGGGCGCGATGCGCCGCTCGACGCCGAAACGCACGCGCAGGCGGTCAGCTGGGTCAAGTGGCTGGCCGAGAATCGCGATCCGCGTGTGCGCGATAGTGCGTTGAGTGTAGCGCTCGCGCTCGGCCGCCATGACGACGTCTTTGGCGAAACGGGGCTGCCCAATCCGTTTGAACGCACGGCGCTCGCGAGCGCGTACCACCTCGGGCGTGAGCGGGAAGTGCTCGGTGCGGACCGAGCGACACCTGATCGTGCCGAGAATCGCCAGCGCTTCGAGCCGATGTTCGAAGCGCTGAGCGTGAACGGCGAGCCGGGCCGCCCGATGATCGACGTGCTCGATCAGCTACAGCGACGGGTGGAAGTCGGCGCAGAGCGTTGGCCGCTTGACGAGGCCGCCCGGGAGCAACTTGCCGCCTGGCTCACGTGGGTGAACCGCTCGGCCGAGGATCCCGCGGTGCGCGAGGCGACGCTGTCGGTTGCCCGTACGATGGGACAGTACGACAACGCGAAGTTCGTGAACGACGTGCCGTTTCGCGACGCGGCGCTGCTGGACGAGTATCGGGAAGGCTGGAACAGCGTGAAATGGTCGGCGTCCGGATGGACGACGAATCCGGAGCGAGGCGGCGATCAACGGCCGATGCCTGGCCTGCGCGAGCGGCCGGAGCCGCGCGAGAGCCGGTCGATCGGAACCGTCGCCCCGTCCGCACGCGTGGTGCCGGCGGCCGCGGAAGCGAATCGCGCACCGGTTCAGACTGTTGGCGACACGCCGGTCGCCGGCGACACGGTGTCGCCGAAGCCACCGGCGAACGAACCGAGTGCAAAGAATCCGGCCAATGAGTCGATCAAACCGGTCGGCGAGCGCGTTGCACCCGCTGATCTCGAGCGCGTGCGCCAGGTACGTAGCGCCGACGGGGACGCTGTGCGCGCGACACTGGACGACGCACGTGCGCAACAGCAGTCGGTTGCGGATGAGGCTGCCCGCAAGACGGAGGATCTGACGAGCCGACTGAAAGCAAAACCGTTCGGCACACCGTCACGATCGGCTGATACCCCGCAATCCCGACCGGCGCGGAACCGCGAACCGAACGAAATCGAGATTGGTGAAACGGTTGATCGTAAGCCGATTCTGACGCCGACCGGCTACGACTTGCCGCCCTCGATCGCGGAACGTTACGTCGTAAAAGACGGCAAGTTCTGGAAACCGAACCTGAAGGATCCTGGGGAACCGGGCAACGACGTACCGCACTTCGAGGACAAGGGGGTCCGGCTTACCTCGCACGCCAACGATCGCGGCACGCTGGCCGACATGATCGCGGTCGTGCAGGCGAAGAATTTTACGGAGATCACGCTGAAGGGTGACCCCGAGTTTCGCCGTAATGGCTGGCTCGAGGCGAAGCTGGCTGGCATGGAAGCGCATGGCTACAAGCCTACCGATAGCGATCACGCGTTGCTCGAGGCCGCTCGACGTGAACAGGCACGGCAGCGTGACGCGCTGACGATCCGCAAGGGCGAGCCCCCTGCGCCGGCAGGCACGAAGCCGGCACCGAGCGATTCCACTGTGGCCACCGGCGTACCCGCCCCGGCAAGTCACAAGCCGGATTCGGTCACCACCGCGGCAAACGCGGCACCGACGCCCCAGGCCAAGCCGGTCGACACGATGTCGGGCGAGTTGCTTGAGCATGGGAGCGCGCGGTATCAGCACAAGCCGGATGCGTCGCATTCGTACTTCGTGCGGTATCGGGACGACGCGGGCGACGAGCGGACCGTCTGGGGTGTCGATCTCAGACGAGCGATCGACGCATCTGGTGCCAAAGTCGGCGACACCGTGTCGCTGAAAAACCTGGGCGAGACGCCTGTTTCGGTCCAGGAGCCTGTGCGTGACGCGGATGGCAAGGTGATTCGGCTGGAATGGAAAGAGGCGATCCGCAACGCGTGGGAAGTCACGCGTTCGGATGGCGCTGAACCCGAACGTGCCCCAGCGGCCGCGCATGCTCCCACGCCACAGACGGTTGGGCAGTTGCGTGAGCAGTTCGAGAAGTCGCTGGCCGGATATCCGTCGCGCACCCGCGAGGAGATGCTGAATCGTTTCGACGCGAGCGTGAAGGTGGCGCTGGATGTTGAGCGCAAGGTGGCGAACGGCGAGCTGAAGGCGGGCGAAGCAGGGGGGGCGATAGAGGCGGGCTTTACGAGCTTGAAAAAGCAATGGAGCGCGCCGGCGCCGAAACAAGCGCCCGAAAAATCCCCTGGCATCAAGCAAGCGCCGAAGGTGGGGATTTGAGCACAATGCGCCGCCGTCATTTTCCCCACTTGCCGCATAACGCGGCGTTCTTCGCACGTGCGCGTGTGACCGTGCCGGGTTGGTTGCGCCAACACACGTCGCGTCGCGCGCGCTGGGTCGACGTGTGCCAGTTGGCCGACGCGATGACCGATCCGTTTGTGGCGGCGCTTGCGTCGCGGCTACCTCACCTCGCAACGGACATCGAGGCACGTGTGTCGATTTCGCTCGGCGCGACGTTCACGAGGTTTCGTGGCGAGGCGCATGCGCTCGATACGAGTCTGCGGGTGCTCGATCAACCAGTCTGGCGACTGTCGACGACGGGTGCGTTTGTGTGCGAGGCCGCCAAGGGCGAACCGGTACTGCTGGTATATACGCCGCCCATTCGGCGCGGTGACCTGGACGAGAGAGGGTAAACATGGGAATCAGTATTGCTTTGGTGAACTGCTCCGGCAATGTCGGCAAGACGATGATCACGCGCGAAGTGTTCGCACCGCGTCTGCCGGACCTGCGCGTGATGCAGGTGGAGTCGATCAACGCGGACGAAGCTGCGGTTGGCGCCGGTGGCCGGGATGCAGTGCGCCCGGAGACGCTGATCGCGGCGCAGTTCGACATGCTGCACGAGGCGCTGATGCTGGGGCAGGCACTGATCGTGGACATCGGCGCATCCAACGTCGAGGAATACCTGAATCGACTGGACGAGGCCGCCGGCGCGCACGAGGACTACGGGTTCTTTGTGGTGCCGGTCGTACCGGCGCGCAAGCAGCTGCAGGACACGATAAAGACCATCGAGTTGCTGGCTGATTTGGGCGTCGAACCCGATCGGATCCGTGTCGTGTTCAACCAGGTCGAGGCGCTGCGCAACGAAACCGACGAGGTGGCGATCGGCCGGGCGTTCGGGCCGTTGATCGAGTTCTTTCGTCGGGTGGGCGGCTTCCGGTTGGACATGGCCGCGTCGATCCCGAAGAGCGATGCGTTTCCGGCCGCGGCCGCGTTGGGCACAACCGTGTATGCGATTAACGCGGACGAAACGGACTACAAGGCCGGCCTCGCCGAGATATCCGATCGGAACGAAGCGGTCTTGCGCACGAAGCTGATCGGGCTCAAGCGCCGTGCTACGTCCCTCAACCCGAAGCTCGACGCCGCGTTCGCTGCGGTGATGCGGGAGAAAACCGTATGAATGCACCCATTCCAGGCGGCCTGGCTGCCGTCAAGGCGGCCGCGCAGACGAGCTCAGGTAAAGGGGAGTCTGGCGATCGGGACGGCGTGGTGTCGATCGACGGTGTGAAGCAAGCGTTGCTGTCGCTGTCGTCGAGCCCGGAGTTGCGCGAAGCCGTGGTGGCCGAGTTGGTGACGGACCTTGCCAAAGCTGCTGAGGCCGTCCACGACATCGAGAGGCTGCTGCGGGTGACCGACGAGCAGTTGACGGGCCGCCTGGAGGAAATGCGCCAGGCCTCCGAAGAGTTCGTAGCGGTGGCCGTTCGCCATGAGGCAGCGTTTAAGGGTGAACTCGCGGTGCGTGCCGCTCAATTGGCGCGTCGCGAGGCACTCGACGCGCTGTCGTCCGAGCTCGTCAAGCTCCAGCAGCTGATCTCTCTACAGAATCGCCCGCGCACGTCGTGGCGCACGATCGGCATGACGGTCGTGCTGACGGCCGCCGTCACGATCATGCTGGTCGGCACCGCGATCACCAGTTTTCGTCACGTGATAGGAGGTGCTTGATGCACGCCTACCGTTTCGGTACCGCACTCATTTCGGCCGACGCCGATGATCTGCAGCGTCATCTCGCGGCCGCATACAAAGGCAAGCAGCGGCCGCTCTGCGCGTGCCTGCCAGACGGCGTGCCGATGTACATCGCCAAGCTGGACGCCCACTATGTCATCAAGCGCATGCCGGACAGCGGCGCAAAGCACGCGCCGGAGTGCCCGTCCTACGAACCGCCGGCGGAACTGTCGGGGCGCGCGGCGGTGCTCGGCCAAGCCGTCCAGGACGATGGCGAGGCGACGAACCTGCGTCTGGATTTCAGCCTGACGAAATCGAGCGGCAAAAGCGCGCCGGAGTCGTCGGGGCGCGAGAGCGACTCGGTGCGTACGGATGGGGCGAAGCTGACGCTGCGCGGCCTGCTGCATTACCTGTGGGATGAGGCGGGATTGAATCGCTGGTCGCCGGCGATGGAAAACAAGCGTAGCTGGGCCCTCGTGCGGCGCGAGCTGCTGTCGGCGGTGCTCGGCAAGACCGCGAAGAAGGCGCCGCTCGGCGAGCAGCTGTTCATTCCGGAGACGTGGTCGCTCGATCGCGATGCGGAGTTGACCGCACGACGCATCACGGCGATGGCGCCGCTCGCGAAGGTCGGCAAGACGCGGCCGATGATGATCGCGATCGGCGAGGTGAAAGAAATCTTGCCGACGCGCTCCGGAGCGAAGCTGGTTGCGAAGCACCTGGCGAATTTCCCGTTCATGCTCGACGAGGATCTGCACCGGCGCTTCATGAAACGGTTCGCGAATGCGATCGCGCTGTGGGACGGCGTCGAAGGTGCTCACCTGATCTTCATTGCGACGTTCGGGCTTGAATCGACGGGCCTCGCGACGGTATCCACGTTGTCGGCGATGGTCGTGACGGATCGCTGGATCCCGTTCGAGGACATGTACGACAAAGTGCTGATCGACGCGATGACGAGCGACCGCCGGCGTTTTGTGAAGGGCCTGCGCTACAACCTGGCCGAGAACCAGACGCTCGCATGCGCGGTGCTAACCGACACCGATGTCCCCACGGCGCTGTATGTGCTCACGCCTGGCTCGCCCCCAGAAGCTGGCGAGGCGCTCGAGGCGGTGATAGCTGAGAGCGCGGTGCCCGCGTGGGTATGGGACGCGGACGAACCGATGCAGCTGCTTCCGTCAGCGAAGGGGGCGATCCGGTCGCTGCCGGCACCGGGGCCCGAGAGCATCGCGAACAGCACGGGGGCGACCGCATGAAGCCGACGTTTGATTCATCAATGCCGCCTGCGGTGACGCCCCCGTGGTTCGATGCGTCGCCGGTCTGGACGGTAAACCTGCCGCTCATCGTGAACTGCGCGATCGCCGAGGTTGTTCTGTTGCTGCTGGTTGCTGGTGCGGCCGCAGTGACGAATCTGTGGTGGTTGCTGGCGGTTGTGTTGTTTGTGCCGATCGGAACCGTGCTGCAGGCGGTTGCGCAAACACGCGCGACACGCTTTGTGATCGACGAGGCACGGGTGACCGTGACGCGGGGGATCGTGATGAGAGAAACGATCAGCGTCGAGCTCGCGCGCGTGCAGAACATTCAGGCACTCGCGCTGTGGTGGCAGGAGCGCATGGGCTTCGGCAGCCTGCGTTTCGAGACGAGTGACGTGTATCACCCGGTGTGGGAGCTGCACGGCATACCGGATGCAATCGTATGGCGCGACTACCTGACGCGTTACACGGTGGCGCTACGCGAAGCGCGCGGGATACGCGACGTGAACATCGGGCGACTTTAAGCGGGCGGAAAGCCGCTCATGCTGCGAGACATTGCGAAATCAAACAACGCTGCCCTGCATCCGGGTCAGCTTTTCTGAGGGCCTACCATGACTACCGATAAGAACCGCGATGTTGTACTTACCGACCTTGATCCGAGCAAGACGAGCGCCGAGCAGGGTTTGTATCGCAAGTTCGACGTGCGCCGCATCGACGGGAGCGACCAGCCCGGCGGCAAGCACCAGGACAGCGAGTATTTCGTACTCGACCTCACGCATGACCTGCACGCGCGCGGGGTGCTCCGTGCCTATGCGATCGCGTGCGCCAAAACGCACCCCCATCTTTCCGCCGACCTGATCGCGCGCTACGGGCTCGACTTTTTCGAGCAGGATCCGGCAGCGCCGGCCGACACTTTCAACGCCGATACGAACAGCCTGATCCGTTCGATCTTGTGGCTGCTTCAAATGGACGCTGCCGGTTTTCTTGTGCCCACCGTATTCGTCGAACACGGCCGCAAACTGCTGGATGCATCGGTTGGCAGACTTGCCGCCCTGCCAGCTCACAATCCGGGGCCGCAGCAGCCGAGGCAATTCGTTGCGCAGTCGGCCGCGCGAGCGGACGAGCCGCGCGCCCCGCTGACGGCGCAAGACGCACTCGCGGCGATCGAAACTTTCGAGATCGTCGGCGACAACAATCTGTCGCGCGAACCGAACAGCGAAGATCGCTTCCTCTTGTCCGAGTTCATCGCTCACCTGTTCGACGGCTACGCTGTCCAGCAGCCGGCGAGCGACGACAGTCGCCGCACGCCGTCTGACGGTCGTGACCGGATTGCACCGAACTGATTACGACGGACAGCGATGAGCAACGACGATCTGAAGGCGGTGACGGAGGCGCGACCGAAACGAGGTCGGCGCCCCGCAAAGGATGCGTTGGGTTCGCCAATCAGTACGCGCCTCACTGACGCGGAGCGGCAGCTGTTCGTCGAGAAGGTGATCGCGTCTGGCCTCAGCCAATCCGAATTTCTGCGCGAGTGCGTGCTGACGAATCGCACGCAGATCGTGTCGCGGCCTCCCGCGAGCGTTGATCGGAAGCGGATCGTGTTTGTGGTCAACAAGACGGGTAACAACCTGAATCAGCTTGCGCACGTCGTCAATCATGCGCGGCTCGCCGGGACGCTGCGTGACGATCTATTCGTCGCGTTGATGGACGAGCTGCAGCTGATCACGCAGCTGTTGAAGGCTCACCTGCAGCGGGTGGACTGACGATGCTGATCCGTATTTCGGGCCATCACGACGGCGTCAAACAATACCTCGAGGACGGGCGCAAGGTTGGCCGCGAGTTCAGTCGAGACGAAATGGATGAGCGCGTCGTGCTGGATGGCGACCTGGACCTCACCGAGTCGATCTATCGGATGATCGACGCGGCGCCGAACGTCGATCGCTATCTGACGATCACGCTGAGTTTCAAAGAAGACCATATCGATCGCGAGACGCTGGACGCGATCACGCGGGAATTCAAAGCGTTCGTTTTTGCGGCGTACCGGCCGGACGAGCTGAACTTCTATGCGGAGGCGCACCTGCCACGCGTGAAAAGCTACGTCGACGAGAAGACCGGCACGCTCGTCGAGCGCAAGCCGCATATTCACGTCGTGATTCCGAAATTCAACCTGATCTCGGGGCATAGCGCGCGCCCATTCGGTTTTGACAAGCTGAATCTCGACTACATCGATGCGATACAGGAGCACCTGAACGCGAAGTACGGCCTGGCCAGCCCGAAGGACAATCGCCGCACGGAATTCAGCGATGCGTCCGAGATGCTGAGTCGGTACCGGGGTGACCTGTTCCGTGCGGATAGCCGGCAGCTGAAGGAACGGATCCTCGATGCGATGCTCGACCGGCGTGTCGAGCGCGTCGACGACTTCATGGCGCTGCTCGCCGAGTACGGGGCCGTGCGCGTGCGCAACGCCGGGCGCGAGGATGCGTATCCCAACGTGAAGCCCGCGGACGCGGCAAAGGGCGTGAACCTGAAGGATTACGTGTTCTCGCGCGAATTCATCGAACTGTCGACCGACGAGAAGCTGCTGCAGCTTGCGGCCGATGCGGCTGAACATTACATCGAGCGCCAACCGGCACGCGCGACATCCGAAGACATTCAGGCGCGCCTGGACGAATGGATGACCGAGCGTGCACGGGAAGTCAAATATCTCAATAGTGGCAACACGCTTCAATGGCAGCGCTATCAGCAGTCGTCGTCGGGCGATCGCCGCTTGATGCTCGACACGCTCGAGCGCGGTTTCTATGCACAGCACCTGAAGGAGTTTCATGATGACACCAGCGGATTCGGGCGACTCGAGCCCGACGACTTCGAGCGACCATTCGACACCCCATTCAACGGCGATGACGAGTGGGGCAATGCCGACTTCGGCCCGACCCTCGATGGGCCAGGCGGACCCGGATTCGATCCCGGACCGTCCGGTGCCGATCGAACCGCCGCCCTTGATCCCGACGAGTTTGGCATTGGGCCAGGTGAACCGGAATTTGTGGCCGAACCCTTCGACACTGTGCGAGCGCTGTCCGGCGGCGATCTGGTCGGCGTCGCCGAAGGACGTCCAGTGCTTCTGCCAGATTCTGCGCACGAACACGTGGACGACGCTGGCGCCGTATCCGCGTATCGCTTGCGACGGGTTCGCGATGGCGATCGAGAAATTGCGCCAGAAAGAAGCAGCACAGGCCGGGTAGCAGACAGCGCGATCGCGCAGGCGTCACGCGACGCGCGTGAGACGAGGCGGCAGCAGGCGGGTAAGGGCGAGTTCGCCGAGATCCGGCAGCAGCTGAACGCGGAGCGGCTGCTGGCCGAGCTGTCGCATTCGCACGGCGTGTTGCCGCAGAAATACGTGGTCACGGTCGGGCGCGATGGCGGCACCCGGATCCGGGCCGGCCGCCGCAATCTGAACGTGTCCGACTTTCTCACGAAAGAGTTGAACCTGTCGTGGGGAGAGGCCGCGCCGCTGCTGCGCGAAAGCTACGCCCGTCAGCTGTCGGGTGAGCCGATTCCGCGTGCGCGCGAGCTGCCGCGTACGGTGCTTTGGCGCGAGTTCGCGGCGGAGCGCGACGCGCATGGCCGGGCACGGCGTGCCGCGTGGGAGACGCAGAAGGATCACGAGCACGCACGACGTGCGGCGATCGCCGGCGATCTCGCTGCGCGCCGCACGCAGATTCGCCACGAGCCGCAGATGCGGCAACCGGAGCGACGCCAGGCACTCGCGGCCGCGCGGCTGAATCGCGCCGCGGCCGATACGACGCTCGGCGCGCAGATCCGCCTCGAGCGGGCTGAGTTGAAGGCGCGGTACGGCGATACGGCGGGCCTGACGTTCTCTGGCTGGTTGCAGCAGCGCGCGCAGGGCGGCGACGAGCGTGCGCTCGCCGAGCTGCGCCGCACGGGCAATCCGAGCCGTGCGGACGAAAAGCCGGTCAATACGATTCGGCCGGGCATGCCAGGCGTGCACGAGGACAACGCGATCCTGTTTCATGGGC
>NZ_NKFL01000010.1 GCF_002223055.1 Burkholderia sp. HI2500
GGCTTAGGGAGCCTGACGATTACCTACTTTCACACGGGAATCCGCACTATCATCGGCGTAGAGTCGTTTCACGGTCCTGTTCGGGATGGGAAGGGGTGGGACCGACTCGCTATGGTCATCAGGCAAAGAGGGTTGTTGCGCTGGCTTCGCAGCACAACCAATCTGGGAAGAAGCAGTAATTTTGAGTTGTGTGTATCACACACGAGAATCCAACTTGTCGCTTTGGATCGCAGCCGGTGCTTGCGCACGGCGCCGATCTACAAGGCAGACTTGTTATAGGATCAAGCCTTACGGGCAATTAGTATCAGTTAGCTGAACGCATTACTGCGCTTACACACCTGACCTATCAACGTCCTGGTCTCGAACGACCCTTCAAGGGGATCTAGTCCCCAGGGATATCTCATCTTAAGGCGAGTTTCCCGCTTAGATGCTTTCAGCGGTTATCTCTTCCGAACATAGCTACCCGGCGATGCCACTGGCGTGACAACCGGTACACCAGAGGTTCGTCCACTCCGGTCCTCTCGTACTAGGAGCAGCCCCCTTCAAATATCCAACGCCCACGGCAGATAGGGACCAAACTGTCTCACGACGTTTTAAACCCAGCTCACGTACCTCTTTAAATGGCGAACAGCCATACCCTTGGGACCGGCTACAGCCCCAGGATGAGATGAGCCGACATCGAGGTGCCAAACACCGCCGTCGATATGAACTCTTGGGCGGTATCAGCCTGTTATCCCCAGAGTACCTTTTATCCGTTGAGCGATGGCCCTTCCATACAGAACCACCGGATCACTATGACCTGCTTTCGCACCTGCTCGACTTGTCGGTCTCGCAGTTAAGCACGCTTATGCCATTGCACTATCAGCACGATTTCCGACCGTACCTAGCGTACCTTCGTACTCCTCCGTTACGCTTTGGGAGGAGACCGCCCCAGTCAAACTGCCTACCATGCACTGTCCCCGACCCGGATCACGGGCCAAGGTTAGAACCTCAAACAAACCAGGGTGGTATTTCAAGGACGGCTCCACCGAAACTAGCGTTCCGGTTTCATAGCCTCCCACCTATCCTACACAGATCGGTTCAAAGTCCAATGCAAAGCTACAGTAAAGGTTCATGGGGTCTTTCCGTCTAGCCGCGGGTAGATTGCATCATCACAAACACTTCAACTTCGCTGAGTCTCGGGAGGAGACAGTGTGGCCATCGTTACGCCATTCGTGCAGGTCGGAACTTACCCGACAAGGAATTTCGCTACCTTAGGACCGTTATAGTTACGGCCGCCGTTTACCGGGACTTCAATCAAGAGCTTGCACCCCATCATTTAATCTTCCGGCACCGGGCAGGCGTCACACCCTATACGTCCACTTTCGTGTTTGCAGAGTGCTGTGTTTTTATTAAACAGTCGCAGCCACCAGTTTATTGCAACCCCTTCACCCTCCTGGCGCAGGCCAGTCAAGCTACAAGGGCGTACCTTATCCCGAAGTTACGGTACCAATTTGCCGAGTTCCTTCTCCCGAGTTCTCTCAAGCGCCTTAGAATACTCATCTCGCCCACCTGTGTCGGTTTGCGGTACGGTCATCGTTAGACTGAAGCTTAGAGGCTTTTCTTGGAACCACTTCCAATTGCTTCGCTCCCTAGGGAGCTCGCGCCACACCCTTGAATTGCGCGCCCGGATTTGCCTAAGCGCCTTCTCCAATGCAGCGACCGGGACTTCCAACACCCGGACAACCTTCCGCGATCCGTCCCCCCATCGCATCT
This sequence comes from Burkholderia sp. HI2500, assembly GCF_002223055.1. Classification (NCBI taxonomy): domain Bacteria; kingdom Pseudomonadati; phylum Pseudomonadota; class Betaproteobacteria; order Burkholderiales; family Burkholderiaceae; genus Burkholderia; species Burkholderia sp. HI2500. The sequence goes on from NZ_NKFL01000010.1 coordinate 1,756, forward strand.
AACAATGGTGCAGGAATATTGACCTGCTTCCCATCAGCTACGCATTTCTGCCTCGCCTTAGGGGCCGACTCACCCTACGCCGATGAACGTTGCGTAGGAAACCTTGGGCTTACGGCGAGGGGGCCTTTCACCCCCTTTATCGCTACTCATGTCAGCATTCGCACTTCTGATACCTCCAGCATCCCTTCCGAGACACCTTCGCAGGCTTACAGAACGCTCTCCTACCATGCGTGCTAAGCACGCATCCGCAGCTTCGGTATATAGCTTAGCCCCGTTACATCTTCCGCGCAGGACGACTCGATCAGTGAGCTATTACGCTTTCTTTAAAGGGTGGCTGCTTCTAAGCCAACCTCCTGACTGTTTTAGCCTTCCCACTTCGTTTCCCACTTAGCTATATTTGGGGACCTTAGCTGGCGGTCTGGGTTGTTTCCCTCTTGACACCGGACGTTAGCACCCGATGTCTGTCTCCCGTGATTGCACTCTTCGGTATTCGGAGTTTGCTATGGCGGGGTAATCTGCAATAGACCCCCCAACCATGACAGTGCTCTACCCCCGAAGGTGAGACACGAGGCACTACCTAAATAGTTTTCGGAGAGAACCAGCTATTTCCAAGTTTGTTTAGCCTTTCACCCCTATCCACAGCTCATCCCCTAACTTTTCAACGTTAGTGGGTTCGGACCTCCAGTACGTGTTACCGCACCTTCATCCTGGCCATGGATAGATCACTTGGTTTCGGGTCTACGCCCAGCAACTGAACGCCCTATTCGGACTCGCTTTCGCTACGCCTGCCCTATACGGTTAAGCTTGCTACTGAACGTAAGTCGCTGACCCATTATACAAAAGGTACGCCGTCACCCCTTACGAGGCTCCGACTGTTTGTATGCATGCGGTTTCAGGATCTATTTCACTCCCCTCCCGGGGTTCTTTTCGCCTTTCCCTCACGGTACTGGTTCACTATCGGTCGATCACGAGTATTTAGCCTTGGAGGATGGTCCCCCCATCTTCAGACAGGATTTCACGTGTCCCGCCCTACTTGTCGCACACCTAGTTCTTTCATACTGTTTTCGCCTACAGGGCTATCACCTGCTATGGCCGCACTTTCCAGAGCGTTCGGCTAACAATACAAATAAAGAGTGCAAGGCTCATCCCATTTCGCTCGCCACTACTTTGGGAATCTCGGTTGATTTCTTTTCCTGCGGTTACTTAGATGTTTCAGTTCACCGCGTTCGCTTCGCATGGCCTATGTATTCAGCCATGGATACTCCAAAAGGAGTGGGTTTCCCCATTCGGACATCTACGGATCAAAGCTTGTTTGCCAGCTCCCCGTAGCTTTTCGCAGGCTACCGCGTCCTTCATCGCCTGTGATCGCCAAGGCATCCACCACATGCACTTGTTCGCTTGACCCTATAACGAGTCTGTCTCATCGACAGTCGCTACAGGTTGAGTTCTCGCGTTGTGCCGTATTCCAATTGAGTCAAACATAGAGTTCGAATCATCTTGAGATACATCGATACAATCACAACCCGGATAACTTTCACGTCCATCTCAAGACGCTTCCGCTATCCAAATTACTTGCTTCTTCCAGATTGTTAAAGAACGACAGCCGATA
>NZ_NKFL01000012.1 GCF_002223055.1 Burkholderia sp. HI2500
AAAATCTATGGTCAGCCCGATTTTTGCAAGCGAGGCAGTGTTGACCTAAAGTGGACTTGCTCGAATCTATCCGGGGTCGCGGATGGGAAAGATCCCGCCCCATGATGGGAGCCGCGCCGGGCAAACCTCAAAAAGCCCACAGCATTGAGGTGCTGTTTTTTGTGTCAGGTTACTTGCCCGGCCGTTGAGTCGTTTATGCCTTCACGTATCTCGCGTCGCAAAACCAGAGGTGACTACTGAAACTGAAGCCGTAAGCGATAGGAAGCGTCAGACTGAGGGAACAGCCTCGATGCTCCGGTAGTGTGTCCCTTTGGCGAGGATGGCCCAGGCGATCCTCGCCAGTTTGTTGGCCAGGGCACAGGCCACCACGTTCGAGTGTCGTCGCGCCAACAGGCTGCGAATCCAGACGCCCAATGCATCCGTGCGGTGCTCGATGCGCTGCATGACGGCCCGCGCACATTGCACCAGCAGCCGTCGCAGTTCCTTGTCGCCACGCTTGCTGATGCCCAGTAGCGTTGGTTTGCCGCCGGTGCTGTACTGCCGCGGCACCAGACCGACCGAAGCTGCAAACTGCCTTGCTGAGCCATATTGCTGAGCATCGCCCAACTCTGACATCAACACGCTGGCGGTCATCGGGCCAATGCCAGGAATCTCGAGCAGTCGTTCGCTGCGTTCATCCTCGTGTAGCTGGGTAAGCAACTCACGTTCGAGCTGGTGGATCTGCTCGTCCAGATACTTGAAGTGCGCCTGCAAACGTTCGAGCACGACCACCAGCCTCGGCGGCAACGATTCTGCCTCGAGCACGGCAGGCAGTCGCCGGATCACTGCCATGCCGCGCGGCAAGCTGATACCGAACTCCAACAGAAACGCATGAATCTGATTGATCGTGCCGGTGCGGTCACGCACCAGCCGCTCGCGCACACGGTGCAAGGCTGAAACGATCTGCTGGGCTTCGTTGTGCGGGCTCACGAAACGCATGCTCGAACGAGCGGCTGCTTCGCAGATCGCCTGGGCGTCCGCGAAATCGTTCTTGTTGCCTTGCCGGAACGGTTTGACGAATTGCGGAGAAATCAGCTTGGCCTCATGGCCCAGCGCTTGAAGTCGACGTGCGATCCAGTGAGCACCGGCGCAGGCCTCCATGACCACAATGCAACGCGGAAAATTGCCCAGCAGCGTGAACATCTGGCTACGCGTGAGCTTTTTACGGAACACCATCCTGCCTGACGCATCCTGTCCATGCAGGTGGAAGCAGTGCTTGCCGAGATCGATTCCGATCAGCGATACCGTGTCCATGATGGCCCTCCAGAAGGACAAAATCCTCACTCAGCGTAGTCCACTGAGTGAGGATCGGGCTGACCATCCTATTAAGCCC
>NZ_NKFL01000013.1 GCF_002223055.1 Burkholderia sp. HI2500
AGGGCTGAGTTCTGTATTGCACGGGACTCAGCCCTTTTAGTTTCAGTTTGATGCGGTCGTGATTGTAGTAGTGGATGTAGCTTGCCAAGCCGGTTTGCAGTTCGTCCAGGTTGCGGAACCGATTCAGATGGAAGAACTCGGATTTCAGCGTGCCGAAGAAGCTCTCCATGGCGGCGTTGTCCAGGCAATTCCCTTTACGCGACATGCTTTGCGTGAGCGCTCGTTGCTGCAGTAGGCGGCGATACGCAGGCATCTGGTACTGCCAGCCCTGATCCGAATGCAAGAGAGGCCGCTCGTGTGACTTCAAGCGCGCCAATGCCTTGCGAAGCATTGCGCTGACCATCTCGAACGCCGGGCGCCTCGCGGTTTCATAAGCAATGATCTCGCCGTTGTACAGATCGAGCACTGGTGACAGGTACAGCTTCTGGCCGCCCACGTTGAATTCCGTGACATCCGTTACCCACTTCTCGTTCGGACGCTTTGCGTAGAACCGACGCTGTAAAACATGAGGTGCAACACGTCCGACGCTACCTTTGTAGGAGCGGTATTTCTTCGGGCGCACACAAGACTTCAGCCGCAACTCACCCATCAGACGCGCCACAGTCTTGTGGTTAATCACCTGTCCCAGATTACGTAGAGCGAGCGTGATGCGTCGATAGCCGTAGCGGCCCTTGTGCCGTTCGAACAGCGAGCAGATTCTTGCCCTTGTATCGGCATACTTGTCGGCTGCTCCGAGCAATTTCTGATGATAGTAGAACGTGCTGCGCGCCAAGCCGGCAACCTTCAACAAGCCCGCAAGCGGATATTGCTGCCTTAGCTCGAGCACGATTTGCGCTTTTTGCGTTGCGCTGATCGCTGCTGCGCTTGAGCCAAGGCTTCGAGCTTTTTTAAGTACGCGTTCTCCATGCGCAGGAAGTTCAACTCGTCGAGTAGTTCCTGTCGGGAGCGCGTATCGTCCTCGGGTAGCGGCGGTGGCGTGAGCGGTGGCTTGGGCATCTTCCTGGGGCGCCCCCGCTGGCGCGGCGACAGTGCGTCTATACCGCCTTCATCATACTGGCGTTTCCACTGGCCGATGGCCGTACGGTTCCTAATGTTGAAGCGTGCAGCCGTCTCACGCGCTGACAACCCTTCGCTACGCATTTGCTGCAGTACAAGCAACTTGAACTCTGCGCTGTAGCGCTCGCACTTCTTCTTCAAGCC
>NZ_NKFL01000014.1 GCF_002223055.1 Burkholderia sp. HI2500
CCCGACGCGCCGATCGGGTGGCCGATCGCGATCGCTCCGCCGTTCACGTTCACCTTCGACGTGTCCCAGCCCATCTGCTTGTGCACCGCCAGCGCCTGCGCCGCGAATGCCTCGTTGATCTCCATCAGATCCAGGTCGCCCGGCGTCCAGCCCGCGCGCTCCAGGCACCGGCGCGATGCCGGCACCGGGCCCATCCCCATCACGCTCGGATCCACGCCCGCGTTCGCGTATGCCTTGATCCGCGCCAGCGGCGTCAGGCCGAGTGCCGCCGCCTTCTGCGCCGACATCACCAGCACCGCCGCCGCGCCGTCGTTCAGCCCCGACGCGTTCGCCGCCGTCACCGAGCCGTCCTTCGAGAACGCCGGCTTCAGCCCGGCCAGCGATTCCGCCGTCACGCCGTGACGCACGAATTCATCGGTGGCGAACTGCAGCGGCTCACCCTTGCGTTGCGGAATCGCCACCGGCACGATTTCATCGTCGAAGCGGCCGGCCTTCTGCGCCGCTTCCGCCTTGTTCTGCGACAGCGCCGCGAACGCGTCCTGCTCTTCGCGCGTGATCCCGTATTCCTTCGCGACGTTCTCCGCCGTGATGCCCATGTGGTACTGGTTGTACACGTCCCACAGGCCGTCGACGATCATCGTGTCAACCAGCTTCGCGTCCCCCATCCGGAACCCGTCGCGCGAGCCCGGCAGCACGTGCGGCGACGCGCTCATGTTCTCCTGGCCGCCCGCGATCACGATCTCCGCATCGCCCGCGACGATCGCGTTCGCGGCCAGCATCACGGCCTTCAGGCCCGAGCCGCACACCTTGTTGATCGTCATCCCCGGCACTGCCGTCGGCAGCCCGGCCTTGATCAGCGACTGCCGCGCCGGGTTCTGCCCGGAACCGGCCGTCAGCACCTGGCCCATGATCACTTCGCTGACCTGCTCGGGCTTCACGCCCGCACGCTCCAGCACCGCGCGGATCACCGTCGCGCCCAGCTCGGGCGCCGCAATCTTCGCAAGCGAACCGCCGAATTTGCCGACCGCGGTCCGCGCGGCCGATACGATCACTAC
>NZ_NKFL01000015.1 GCF_002223055.1 Burkholderia sp. HI2500
GCGCTCGACGCCGCGCACCACATCCACCCGTTCTCGGACATGGGCGCGCTGAACCGTGCAGGCAGCCGCGTGATCGTGAAGGCCGACGGCGTCTACCTGTGGGACTCGGACGGCAACAAGGTGATCGACGGGATGGCCGGCCTCTGGTGCGTGAACGTCGGCTACGGCCGCAAGGAACTCGCCGACGCCGCGTATCGCCAGATCCAGGAACTGCCGTTCTACAACACGTTCTTCAAGACCACGCACCCGCCGGTGATCGAGCTCTCCGCGATGCTCGCGGAAGTCACGCCGGCCGGCTTCAACCACTTCTTCTATTGCAACAGCGGCTCGGAAGGCAACGACACCGTGCTGCGCCTCGTGCACCAGTACTGGCGCGTGCAGGGCCAGCCGCAGAAGAAATACGTGATCTCGCGCAAGAACGGCTATCACGGCTCGACGATCGCCGGCGGCACGCTCGGCGGGATGGGCTACATGCACGAGCAGATGCCGTCGAAGGTCGAGCACATCGTGCATATCGACCAGCCGTATTTCTTCGGTGAAGCGGCGGCCGGCGAAACGCCGGAAGCGTTCGGCCTGGCGCGTGCACAGCAGCTAGAAGCGAAGATCCTCGAACTCGGCGCGGAGCACGTCGCCGCGTTCATCGGCGAGCCGTTCCAGGGCGCGGGCGGCGTGATCTTCCCGCCGTCGACGTACTGGCCGGAAATCCAGCGGATCTGCCGCAAGTACGACATCCTGCTGGTGGCCGACGAAGTGATCGGCGGCTTCGGCCG
>NZ_NKFL01000016.1 GCF_002223055.1 Burkholderia sp. HI2500
GTCGACATCGCGAACGTGAAGATGTCGATGAACCCGTTCGACGAAATCGCGGTTGAAGAAGCCGTGCGCCTGAAGGAAGCGGGCGTGGCGACCGAAGTGATCGCCGTATCGGTAGGCGTCGCGCAAGCGCAGGAAACGCTGCGTACGGCGCTGGCGATCGGCGCGGATCGCGCGATCCTCGTCGAGTCGAACGACAGCGTCGAGCCGCTGGGCGTCGCGAAGATCCTGAAGGCGCTGGTCGACAAGGAACAGCCGCAACTGGTGATCCTCGGCAAGCAGGCAATCGACGACGATTCGAACCAGACGGGCCAGATGCTGGCTGCGCTGGCAGGCCTCCCGCAAGCGACGTTCGCATCGAAAGTCACGGTGGCTGACGGTAAAGCAACGGTTGCACGCGAAGTCGATGGCGGTGCGGAAACGCTGTCGCTGACGCTGCCGGCCGTGATCACGACCGACCTGCGCCTGAACGAGCCGCGTTACGTGACGCTGCCGAACATCATGAAGGCGAAGAAGAAGCCGCTGGAAACCGTGAAGCCGGAAGACCTGGGTGTCGACGTCGCGCCGCGTCTGAAGACGCTGAAGGTGGTCGAGCCGCCGAAGCGCGC
>NZ_NKFL01000017.1 GCF_002223055.1 Burkholderia sp. HI2500
CGGTCACCACGGTAGGATTCATGACTGGGGTGAAGTCGTAACAAGGTAGCCGTATCGGAAGGTGCGGCTGGATCACCTCCTTTCCAGAGCTTCTCGCACAAGTTGAGCGCTCACGCTTATCGGCTGTAAATTTAAAGACAGACTCAGGGGTCTGTAGCTCAGTCGGTTAGAGCACCGTCTTGATAAGGCGGGGGTCGTTGGTTCGAATCCAACCAGACCCACCATTGTCTGGCGGTAGGTACCTGAGGTTATCTGTACTCATGGGGGCATAGCTCAGCTGGGAGAGCACCTGCTTTGCAAGCAGGGGGTCGTCGGTTCGATCCCGTCTGCCTCCACCAATCTTCAATGACAAACATTCGAATGACGATTGTTCGAGTCTTTGTCATTGGCGATTGAGCCAGTCAGAGGATATCAACAGATATCGGCTGTCGTTCTTTAACAATCTGGAAGAAGCAAGTAATTTGGATAGCGGAAGCGTCTTGAGATGGACGTGAAAGTTATCCGGGTTGTGATTGTATCGATGTATCTCAAGATGATTCGAACTCT
>NZ_NKFL01000018.1 GCF_002223055.1 Burkholderia sp. HI2500
GCGCGATGTTCTTGCCGTAGGCCGTCGCCGGCGCGAGGATGTGCGAGTAATCCTTCGCGATGTTCAGCGCGGTCGCTTCGACGTTTTCCGCGAGGCCCGCTTCGAGTTGCGGCGCGTCGGCCAGGAGGACCTTCGACACACCTGCAATCTTCGCTGCCGCGTCGGCTGCGCCTTGCGCGTTGTGGCCCGCGACCAGCACGTGGATGTCGCCGCCGACGTATTTGCCAACCTCGGCCGCCGCCGCCACCGTGTTCAGCGTCGCGGCCTTGATCGACGCGTTATCGTGTTCTGCAATCACCAGAATCGTCATTTCTTTCCGCTCCCTCTTACAACACCTTGGCTTCGGTCTTCAGCTTCTCGACCAGCGTCTTCACGTCCGGCACCTTCACGCCGGCTGCGCGCTTCGGCGGCTCGACCACCTTCAGCGTCTTCAGACGCGGCGCGACGTCGACACCCAGGTCTTCCGGCTTCACGGTTTCCAGCGGCTTCTTCTTCGCCTTCATGATGTTCGGCAGCGTCACGT
>NZ_NKFL01000019.1 GCF_002223055.1 Burkholderia sp. HI2500
GCGCGATGTTCTTGCCGTAGGCCGTCGCCGGCGCGAGGATGTGCGAGTAATCCTTCGCGATGTTCAGCGCGGTCGCTTCGACGTTTTCCGCGAGGCCCGCTTCGAGTTGCGGCGCGTCGGCCAGGAGTACCTTCGACACACCAGCGATCTTCGCTGCTGCATCCGCGGCCGCTTGCGCATTGTGGCCCGCGACCAGCACGTGAATGTCGCCGCCGATCTTCGCTGCCGCCGCCACCGTGTTCAGCGTCGCGGCCTTGATCGACGCGTTATCGTGTTCTGCAATCACCAGAATCGTCATTTCTTTCCGCTCCCTCTTACAGCACCTTGGCTTCGGTCTTCAGCTTCTCGACCAGCGTCTTCACGTCCGGCACCTTCACGCCGGCCGCGCGCTTCGGCGGCTCGACCACCTTCAGCGTCTTCAGACGCGGCGCGACGTCGACACCCAGGTCTTCCGGCTTCACGGTTTCCAGCGGCTTCTTCTTCGCCTTCATGATGTTCGGCAGCGTCACGT
>NZ_NKFL01000020.1 GCF_002223055.1 Burkholderia sp. HI2500
GCGCCCAGTGCTGCCGACAGCTTGTCCGCCAGCGGCTCCAGCACCTTCGTGTAGTTCTCGCCGCTGCCCAGACCGCGGCCGCCCGACACGATGATGCTTGCGCTCGTCAGTTCCGGACGGTCCAGCTTCGTCACTTCACGGCTCACGAACTGCGACTTGCCTGCATCAGCTGCCGCTTCGATCTTCTCGACCGATGCGCTGCCGCCTTCCGCTGCCACCGGATCGAAACCCGTTGCACGCACCGTGATGACCTTGATCGGATCGCTCGACTGCACCGTCGCGATCGCGTTGCCCGCGTAGATCGGGCGCTCGAACGTGTCGGCCGAATCGACTGCCGTGATGTCCGAGATCTGCGCGACGTCCAGCTTCGCGGCGATGCGCGGCGCGATGTTCTTGCCGTAGGCCGTCGCCGGCGCGAGGATGTGCGAGTAATCCTTCGCGATGTTCAGCGCGGTCGCTTCGACGTTTTCCGCGAGGCCCGCTTCGAGTTGCGGCGCGTCGGCCAGGAG
>NZ_NKFL01000021.1 GCF_002223055.1 Burkholderia sp. HI2500
GCGGAGCGGAACCTGATGACGGTCGAGTGGAACCGCACCGACACGGATTTCGGCGACGCCGCCGCACAACCGCTGCATCGGTTGTTCGAACAGCAGGTCGAGCGCACGCCCGATGCCGTCGCGGCCGTCTTCGATGACCAGACGCTCACCTACGCCGAACTCAACCTGCGCGCCAACCGCCTCGCCCACCACCTCATCGCGCTCGGCGTCGGCCCCGATGCCCTCGTCGGCGTCGCCATGGAGCGCTCGCTCGACATGAGCGTCGCGCTGCTCGCGATCCTCAAGGCCGGCGGCGCTTACGTCCCCGTCGACCCCGACTACCCCGCCGAGCGCGTGCGCTTCATGATCGATCACGCGCAGTTGCGCTGGCTGCTCACCCAACAGCATCTGCGCGACGCGCTGCCCGAGACCGACGCCCGCCTGATCGTCGTCGATACCGACTCGCTCGACCTCGATGCCGCGGCGACGTCCAACCCC
>NZ_NKFL01000022.1 GCF_002223055.1 Burkholderia sp. HI2500
AGCCACGATTGCTTGAAGGCGTCCGGGTATGCGTTGAGCTCGTCCGACTGGCGGCCGGCCTGCACCGCGTCGAACGCGGCGTCGGCCGCCAGCATGCCGGTCTTGATCGCCGCGTGGCTGCCCTTGATCCGCGACGCGTTCAGGAAGCCCGCGTCGTCGCCGATCAGCGCGCCGCCCGGGAACACCGTCTTCGGCAGCGACAGCAGCCCGCCGGCCGTGATCGCGCGCGCGCCGTACGACACGCGCTTGCCGCCTTCCAGGAACGCGCGGATCGACGGGTGCGTCTTGTAGCGCTGGAATTCCTCGAACGGCGACAGGTACGGGTTCGTGTAGCCGAGGCCCACCACGAAGCCGACCACGACCTGGTTGTTGTCCATGTGATACAGGAACGAGCCGCCGTACGTATCCGACTTCAGCGGCCAGCCGGCCGTGTGGATCACGAGGCCCGGCTTGTGCTTGGCCGG
>NZ_NKFL01000023.1 GCF_002223055.1 Burkholderia sp. HI2500
GACACGAACACGTCGTCGTTCCACGCCGGTGCGTTGTCGTTCATCAGGTGCGAGCTCGACAGGTTCGACACGACCGTCTTGCCGCTCGGCAAGCGCACGTGGTACAGCGAGTAGCTGCCCATGTACGCGATGTCGGTCACGACGCCGCGCGCCCAGTTGTGTTTCGAGCCCGGCTTCTCGCGCGACACGTGAATGCGTTCCGGGCGCACCGAGATGCCGACCGGCATGCCGAGCGGGCCCGTGACGCCGTGGCTCACGTACATGCGGGCTTCGAGGTCGTCGCTTTCGACGAAAATGTGATCGGGCTCGTCTTCGACCACGCGCCCTTCGAACAGGTTGGTCGAGCCGATGAATTCGGCCGAGAAGCGGCTGTTCGGAAACTCGTACACCTCGCCCGGCGCGCCGATCTGCACGATCTTGCCTTCGCTCATCACCGCGAGGCGGCT
>NZ_NKFL01000024.1 GCF_002223055.1 Burkholderia sp. HI2500
CGGTCACCACGGTAGGATTCATGACTGGGGTGAAGTCGTAACAAGGTAGCCGTATCGGAAGGTGCGGCTGGATCACCTCCTTTCCAGAGCTTCTCGCACAAGTTGAGCGCTCACGCTTATCGGCTGTTGATAAAGACAGAAAGACTGTCTGTTAGCGGTTTAATCGGTTATAATGCCGGCCGCTTTCGATAATCATCAATGACAAACATTCGAATGAAGTTTGGTTCGAGTTTTTCTCATTGGCGATTGAGCCAGTCAGAGCGGTACGAAAGTATCGGCTGTCGTTCTTTAACAATCTGGAAGAAGCAAGTAATTTGGATAGCGGAAGCGTCTTGAGATGGACGTGAAAGTTATCCGGGTTGTGATTGTATCGATGTATCTCAAGATGATTCGAACTCT
>NZ_NKFL01000025.1 GCF_002223055.1 Burkholderia sp. HI2500
GAAGCAGTGCTTGCCGAGATCGATTCCGATCAGCGATACCGTGTCCATGATGGCCCTCCAGAAGGACAAAATCCTCACTCAGCGTAGTCCACTGAGTGAGGATCGGGCTGACCATCCTATTAAGCCCCGCACATTGAACTGACCCCGTAAAGTTGGACGGGTTATGACGGCTAGGGCTGAGAGGGCTGAGTTCTGTATTGCACGGGACTCAGCCCTTTTAGTTTCAGTTTGATGCGGTCGTGATTGTAGTAGTGGATGTAGCTTGCCAAGCCGGTTTGCAGTTCGTCCAGGTTGCGGAACCGATTCAG
>NZ_NKFL01000026.1 GCF_002223055.1 Burkholderia sp. HI2500
TCTCACGGAACCCAGCGTGGCCGGACTCGTACTCCTCTGCAATGGATACCTTGAACTGCTCCGTGTACTTGCTCATGAAAAACACCCCAAAGGTTGGATCGATGTCCAACTTTTGGGGTGCAGTTCAGTTTTCCGGCCGGGCTTAATAGGATGGTCAGCCCGATCCTCACTCAGTGGACTACGCTGAGTGAGGATTTTGTCCTTCTGGAGGGCCATCATGGACACGGTATCGCTGATCGGAATCGATCTCGGCAAGCACTGCTT
>NZ_NKFL01000027.1 GCF_002223055.1 Burkholderia sp. HI2500
CTCGAGACGGCGATCGTCGTCGGGCCGCAGGGCGAGGAAGTCTATACCGACGAGTTGAACCGGATTCGCGTGCAGTTCGTGTGGGACCGCTTGAATCCGGGCAACGAGAACGCGTCGTGCTGGGTGCGCGTCGTGCAGTCGGATACGGGCGGCGGCTACGGCGGCGTGCATGTGCCGCGCATCGGCGAGGAAGTGCTGATCGACTACGTCGGCGGCGACTGCGACCGGCCGCTCGCGGTCGGGCGCGTGTACAACGGCGCGAACCAGCCGCAATGGCATACCGACGGGATCCTGTCCGGGTATCGGTCGAAGGAGTATTCGGGCGGCGGCTACAACCAGCTCGTGATGGACGACGCGACCGGGCAGAACCGCGTGCAGCTGATGAGCAGCAGCGCGAACAGCCTGCTGCACCTGGGCTACATCATCGACCAGAGCGGCAATTCGCGCGGATCGTATCTCGGCAGCGGCTTCGACCTGCGCTCGGATGCGTATGGCGCGGTGCGGGCGAGCCAGGGCCTGTACGTGACGACGCACCCGAAGGCAGCGAACAGCCAGCCGCTCGACGTGAAGGAAGCGCAGCAGCAGCTCGTGACGGGCGAGAGCCTCGTCGAGGCGATGTCGGGCGTGAGCGAGCAGCATCAGGCGGAAAGCCTGAAGGACGCGCAGGACACGATGCGCGCGTTCACGGATGCGACGCAGGACAGCGCATCGGGTAGCGCGTCGGGCGGGCGTACGGCAGGCGGCGGCACGGGTAACGCGAACGCGTTCAAGGAGCCGGTGATGCTGTTCGGCAGCCCGTCGGGGATCGGGATGTCGACGCAGCAGTCGGTGCACATGGTCGCGAACGATCACGTGAACGTGGCGAGCGGGCAGAGCGTGCACGTGGCCGCAGGCAAGTCGCTGATCGGGAGCATCGGGCAGAAGCTGAGCCTGTTCGTGCAGAACGCGGGGATGAAGCTGTTCGCGGGCAAGGGCAAGGTGGAGATCCAGGCGCAGTCGGACAACATCGAGGTGACCGCGCAGAAGGCGGTGAAGGTGGTGTCGGCGACGGACCGGATCGAGATCGCGGCCGATCAGGGGATTCTGCTGACGAGCGG
>NZ_NKFL01000028.1 GCF_002223055.1 Burkholderia sp. HI2500
GCAGGGCGCTTACGCTCACCCGCGGGCCTTGGCAGACCGCCGCTCAGTTTCTGCTTTTGACGCAACTTCCAGAATCGCGGCTTCCATGTCAGTCACCGTGAACCGGCGAGGTTTCTTCGTGCCGGGTTGCGCTTCATTTGCCCGCACCGGCAGCCCCCGATGCGTTCGCGACGGCGCAGTGCCGATCCGCCGGCTGTCGCGCTGCGCCTGAAACGCTTGTGCCACCTGCAACGCATGGCTCAGGCGCTTGTGATCCACGATCGCGCCTTGATCCACCTCGGCCAGCCGATCGTAGGATTGTGCCGACAGTAGCTGGCCAGCCGCCCGAAGCTCGATGCGTCCGTCCGGGTACTCCCACACCTCGATGTCACGATGTATCCACGCCCGATTCCCCGGCGTATCGTCCAGCAGATAGAGCACCCGGTCGTACTGCACCGTCAGCGCCTTCGTGACCCGGCGTGTCTCGCGCCAGGTCAGCAGCAGATCCAGATCCTCGTCGGACCGCAGCGGTCGATGCGCATCAAAGCCGCTCTTCGGTGGCTTCGCGAAGCGCTCGTTATACATGGCCATGAAGGAGGGCGCGTAAGCGTTCGCGTCGGCCACCGTGCTGATGCCGCGCAGTCTCAACTCCTTGACGAACCGATCCTGCAGCGTCAAGTGCGCTCGCTCGACACGTCCCTTGGCCGAGCTGCTGTTCGCGCAGAACGTGTCAATGTTCAGCTCGTACATCGCCCGACCGAAGTGCGTCACGCTTTGGCCTGTCTTGCTGGCGCTCGTATTGCGGAACACGCTGTACTTGTCGCTGTAGAACGCCACCGGCTTGCCGTAGCGCTCCAGATACGCTCGCGTGGCCTCGAAGTAGCTGAACGTCGACTCGGTCTGCGTGAAGTGCAGCATCATCAGCCGGCTCGTCGCGTCGTCCACGTACACCAGCAGCGTGCAGGCCGGCGCCCGTTCCTCGAACCACCGATGATCGCAACCATCGATCTGGATCAGTTCACCCAGACACGCCCGGCGCGCTCGCGGCTGATAAACCTTCGGCGGACGCTGCCGACGTGGAATCCACAAGCCAGCGTCCGTCATCAGCTTCCTGACCGTTTCCTTGGCCAGCCGAATGCCATGGCATTCCCACAGCTTCTCGCAGGCCAACGTCGGCCCGAAATCGGCGTAACGCTCTCGAATAGTGGTCAAGGCGCGTAACGCTAGTCCTTCGTCGAGCTTGCGGTTGCCTGGCCGGCCACGACGGCCCGAAGCAACGCCGCTAGGTCCATGCTCTCGATATCGGATGACCAGCCTTTCCACCTGTCGCACGCTCAGTCCCAGCCGTTCGGCCGCACGTCCGGGCTTCAGGCCCGTGTCCACCACGGCCTGGATTACCTTGAGTCGATCAAGCTCTCGCATCGTCAGTGTCACCAATCCGGCTGGCTGCATGGTCGGCTCCGCGCTCGCTCAACGAGCCGTCCAGCATGCCAGCAGTCAAAAACCCGACATCTGTAAATAGCCAGAACACGACATTAGGATATGGCTGCTACA